>CALZMK010000216.1 GCA_945788545.1 uncultured Prevotella sp. | reverse complement strand
AGATTGTGTCACCGATGATTGAGTCGGCAGAGATTGTCACCTTGGAGAACAATCCGTGACGCCAGTAGCGCTTTACCGCCTCGGTGATTTCGCTACCAGGCACACTGATGTGCTGTCCCACCTGAAGGCCCGAAAGACCAGTGAGCATATAATCCTCATAACCCTCCACTCCATGCACGTTGATACCTCCGATGATGCATTCTCGCGGAGTACCGGCATATGAGATGTCGGGATTGACAATCTTCTCCTGCGCCATTGCTGTTGAGCAGAAGCCAAGCACAGCTACGAGTGCCGCCACCTTATTAATAATATAACTTCTTATAGAATTTCTCATTCTCTTATATTAAGTGTGAATCTTGTGTGTTCTTATGTATTATACCTCGTTTTCCACCTGGTCCTCGGTCTTGCCGAATCGACGTTGACGCTGCTGATAGTCGGCAATAGCCACATGTAGGTCATCCTCGCTGAAGTCTGGCCAATATGTATCACAGAAATACAGTTCCGAATATGCAATCTGCCACAACAGATAATTGGATATGCGCAGTTCGCCGCCCGTACGGATAAGCAGTTCGGGGTCGGGCATGAAATTTGTCACCATGTGCTTGTCGAGCGTCTCTTCGGTGATATTGGCGATGTCGAGCTTACCGTCCTTGACGAGTTGTGCTATCTGTCGGGTAGCATTGGTTATCTCCCAGCGTGATGAATAGCTGAGCGCCACCACCATTGTCATCTTCGAATTGGCGGCAGTATGCTCCTCGGTCTCGCGCAACTTTTTCTGCACGTTGACGGGCAGTCTATCCACATCGCCTACAACACGGAATCTCACGTTGTTCTTCATGAAGATCTCGTCCTCAAGAGATGTAAGCACAAGTCCCATGAGGGCGGCTATCTCATCCTCGGGGCGGTTCCAGTTCTCGGTTGAGAATGTATAGAGTGTAAGGTATTTCACTCCTAGGCGTGTACACTCCGACGTAATACGTCTTACTGCATCCACACCAGCCTGATGTCCATAGCTACGTTCCTTACCTCTTTCAGTTGCCCAACGTCCGTTGCCGTCCATGATGATGGCGATATGCTCCGGTATGCGGGTCATGTCCAATTTCTTATCCATATCAATAATTATCGTTGTTACACGTTTTACATTTTTTCCATATATCATAGCTCACTGTGAGCTGAAGAGTACTGAAACTGTCGGTGTTCTTAAAGAGTCCCTTGCTCTCGATACCATAGGGATCGCATACACCGTCAATCTTGTCGCTGAATGTAAAGTGCATCATCCATTCGAGCGAGGCGTTCACTCTCTGCGCCACTTTGTATTTCACACCGAATCCCATTGGGACACCCGTTGTGAAGACACTTCCACCTGGGGTCTTGACATTAGTGAATCCAAGTCCTCCAGTGATGTAGGGAGTGAGTGGCACTGCTCCCCGATATTCATGTCCTGTGCCGTAGGGCCAGAAGTTATATTCATACTTCATCATCACATCCACCATCGAGTTATTGAAGTCGAGTTGGCGACCCTGGTATTCGGGATACCAAGTCTTCAGACCTGTACCCGTCCCCTTGAGTTTGCCAAACCCAATGTTCATTGTCAACGCAGAACGAGGGTTCATCCTGTAGCGCGCCATTAGCGAGAACATCGGTTGCATGTTCTTGGTGATGCTGCCACTGAGGTCGCCCTGATAGGCAGCCAAACCAACACCAGCACCAATCTCCGCCCTGTATTCCGGCTCATCTTGCGCAATGGCTAATACCGGCAATAGCGTTATGAGGACTATGACAATCAGTCGCCCCATCCCACTTTGTTGAGTTGTCCTTTCCATACGTCACCCGTACCGCCGCAGATAATCCACAAACTGCCGTTTTCGTCGGCAAAAGCTGTGAATGCCGTTTTCGACGAATTCAGGTTGCATGGCAGTATCACGTCTTCTGATGCCGACCAAGAGAATCCGTAGTCTGAACTCTTTTTCAATCCATCGAGGGCACTGTCTTTGCAACCTCCGATACCTGCACCGCCAAATGCATACAATGCATTGTTGTAATTGAATACGGTGAGATTTTCCAATCTCGGCAGGAAGTCACTATCCCATGAATTGTATGTCACTCCCGACCATGAATAATCCTTTGAGCCTGAGGATTTTTCCACAATCTTGGTTATTACCACTCCTGTTGAATCTGCGGGATAAGCCTCCAGGTCGCGGTTTCCTGTTATAACTACGCACTCTGAATTGGATACACTCGAATAGTTGACTGTGCAATAGTTGATATCACGCGATGGAATCAGACTTCCAAAGTCAACATCTTCTTCTTTCCATGTCATTCCGCCGTCCTCAGATCCCATCAGCTTACCGTCGCTGCCAATTCCATAGAGAGCCACACTCGACTGAGCCACAAGGCGTGAGATAGGAGCAGATGCCAACACTGTGTCAAAATTGATGCCGTCGGAGCTCACCTTGAGATCGGTTCCGTCAAGCACATATACGCAGGCATTGTGCACCACCATATTTTGGGATGCATTGGCTGATAGTGTCGCTACTTGCCTCCACTGTTTTCCGTCGTTGGCATCCGTGGTATATACCATTGTCTGGTCTTCTTTCACTCCCGACACATAAAGAGCATCTCCCAATTGGAATCCCCTGATGGATGAGAGCGCAGCAAGTTCATTGGATGTTGCGGCCTTTTGCCATACCATCTCATCGCCGTCTTGCTTGTGCACATTCACTTTCACCACATAGTCGCGCGAGTATTTCCCGCTTGCCGAATAAACACAAATAGTGCGAGGCTCCGAGAAGTCAATGGTGTCGCTCGACGACACATAACTAGCCGAGTCGGGCTTCTCTATCGAACGTATCACAGCGATACCGTTGTTCTTTGTCGAGCAGTTGACCAATATCTTCTTCACGTCGATATTAGTTGGCAAGGAATCTACATTATAGATTTCCGCCTTTGTCTGGTCGATAACAAATTTGTATGACGACAAACTTGTATTTGAGGTGACGTAAGTTGAGTCTTCACCCTTAGATGATGTGGTATGAACAGTCATTTCAGCACTTGCGATGCTGAATGCGGTAATAGCCACGTCGTCAGAATACACGACGTCTTCGTTATCTGAATTTAGGCATGAAGCCAATAGTGTTACTGCTGCCATTAGCAGCAAAAGAGGAGGAAAAAATCTTCTCATCAAATACGTATTTTAGAAATTCAGCTGCAAATTTACGCACAATTCCCGAGAAATCAGCAACTTTTCCAAGAATATTAAGTAAATTATTGATAATTGACGTGTTTTTAAGTTCTATTAGTGGAAAATTGCCCGATTTTAACGACAAAAAAGCTGTTCCCCATAAAAAATGAGGAACAGCCGATATTGTGTTCAAGTTAACCTGTTAACAAGTTAACGAGTAACGTGCAAACTAAATATTAGAGCTGTGGACCTGCAGCTACAAGAGCCTTACCTGCCTCGTTGCCTGTATATTTCACGAAGTTCTTGATGAAACGTCCGGCGAGGTCCTTAGCCTTCTCCTCCCACTTGCAAGCGCAATCGTAAGTGTCGCGTGGGTCGAGGATAGCAGGATCTACTCCAGGAAGCTCTGTAGGAACAGTGAAGTCGAACAGAGGAATCTGCTTTGTAGGAGCGTTGTTGATAGAACCATCGAGGATAGCGTCGATGATACCACGTGTATCCTTGATAGAGATACGCTTGCCTGTACCATTCCAACCAGTGTTAACGAGGTAAGCCTTAGCACCGCTCTTCTCCATCTTCTTCACGAGCTCCTCAGCATACTTTGTAGGATGCAGCTCGAGGAATGCCTGACCGAAGCAAGCTGAGAATGTAGGAGTAGGCTCAGTGATACCGCGCTCTGTACCTGCCAACTTAGCTGTGAATCCAGAGAGGAAGTAGTACTTTGTCTGCTCTGGAGTCAGGATAGATACAGGAGGCAGTACTCCGAATGCGTCGGCAGAGAGGAAGATCACCTGCTTAGCAGCGGGAGCGTGAGAGATAGGCTTAACAATATTCTCGATGTGGTCGATAGGATAAGATACACGAGTGTTCTCTGTAACGCTCTTGTCAGCGAAGTCAATCTTACCATCGGCAGCAACAGTAACGTTCTCGAGAAGTGCGTTGCGCTTGATAGCGTTGTAGATATCGGGCTCACTCTCCTTGTCGAGGTTGATAACCTTGGCATAGCAGCCACCCTCGAAGTTGAACACACC
>CALZMK010000215.1 GCA_945788545.1 uncultured Prevotella sp. | reverse complement strand
CGTTCGACGGCGTAGCCAAGGACAACTTCACCCTTGAAGTGCCGGAGTCTGCCATCCAGCAGTATCAGGCAGCATCAGGTTGGTGCGAGTTCAAGCGGATTGCCGCCCATCATGAGTTGGTATGCCGCCCGGCGATCGCCTGCGCCATCAATACCGAGCACAAGCAGACACTCGTAATCGATGCCGAGGGCGAGTGGGAAGTGGCAAGCAAACCCGACTGGTGTGAACTTTCAAAGACATCAGGCAACAAGAAGACGGAAATTACACTCACCATTAAGGCCATGGCAAAGGGTTCAGCCGACAGAAACGGCGAAATCGTCTTCCGTCTTGTAGGCAAGGAATACACCCACAAGTGCACCGTCAGCCAGTATAACTACCAGTATGCCGAAGACCAGTGGCTCACGCTGCAGAAAGCCACCAAGGGCAACAACCGCGGTATCAACATCGTGATTCTCGGCGACGGTTATGACGCCAAGGACATAGCAAGCGGACAATATCTCAAGGACATGCAGGACGAGGTGGAGTACTTCTTCGGCATTGAGCCTTACAAGACCTACCGCGACTACTTCAACGTCTACACAGCCATCCCTGTATCCACCGAGTCGGGAATAGGTTCTATCAACACCATCCGCTACAACCGTTTCAACACCACATTCACGGGAGGCGTTGGGTTGAAGTGCGACTACGACGAGATGTTCAGCTATGTGCTCAATGCCCCGACAGTCACGAGGGACAATCTCTGCCAGTCTCTCATCATCGTCATCCCCAACAGCACCGACTACGGCGGCATCACACAGATGTGGGAAGACGGCTCAGCCATCGCCTTCTGTCCGAAGAGCACCTACGGCTATCCTCTCGACTCGCGAGGCGTGATACAGCATGAGGCAGGTGGACACGGATTCGGTAAGCTCGGCGACGAGTATATCTATCACAATGCCTTCATCGACGCCTGCGGTTGCACCTGCTGCGGACACGTGGATGCCATCCTCGGTGCCCAGTCGCTTGGGTGGTTTGACAACATCTCCATCACAGGCAAGACCAACCAAGTGCCCTGGAGCCACCTTATCTACGACCCGCGCTACAGCGACATCGTTGATATCTACGAAGGCGGATACATGCACTCTCGCGGAGTCTTCCGTTCAGAGCAGAACTCTTGCATGAACAACAACATACCTTATTACAGCACGATCAGTCGCGAGAGTATCGTGAAGCGCATCAAGAGATATGCCGGCGAGGAGTACTCGTTCGAGGAATTTGTCGCCAACGACAAGCGCGACGTGAATATAATGGAAACCCGGTCAACAGGCACTTACTCAGGCTCGCTGGTTCGTTCGCGCCAGTTGCCGCCCACCATTCACAAGGGAAGTCCGATTAAGAAAAGTAAAAAAATCAGGAAATAAGAAACGTAGTCCGACGAAGTCTAAATAATGAAATTATGAAAAGGCATATATTATATATAGGTGTGGCACTGTCCCTTTTAGGACTTGCCTCCTGCTCTAATGACGACTCTACGGAAGCCCCGGTGAGCGCCAAGGAAACACCCATGACATTCGATGTCGTTCATCCGTCACAAACAAGGGCTACAGCCACCGAGTTTGAAAGCGGCGACAAGATTGGAGTATATATTGCCAAGGCAGATATGCCACTCGAAATAGGTGGTAATGCCCTGAACAACGAACCGCTCACACTGACCTCGGGCAAATGGACTCCCGGCAAGAACCTCTTCTGGGACGAAGGCACGTACAATGCTTACGCCTATTATCCCTATATGAATGTGACGTCGATAGAAGACCAGCCCGTGAGCGTGGCAACTGACCAGAGTACCGCCGAAACCAACGGTACGCTCAGCGGATATGAGGCAAGCGACCTGCTCTATGCCAAGACATCCAATGTGGCGGCATCCACATCGCCTGTGCCCCTCAGCTTCAAGCATGTCATGAGCAAACTCACCATCCGGCTGGTGAAGGGCGAGGACTTCGAGGGCGAAATGCCCACCGATGCCGAGATATTCATCCACAACACCGTGCCCACCGCCACCTTCGACTTCAGTGCAGGCATTGTGACACGCGACGTCAAGGGCAAGAGGGCTACCATCAAGGCACGCCAGGAAAGCAACTTCCAATTCGGTGCCATCATCGTGCCCCAGCGTCTCGACAACCGTGTGCCCCTCGTTGAGGTCATCATGAAGGGAGTGAGCTTTCTCTTCGAGAGCAAGTTCCTCTTCAAACCCGGTGTGGACCATCTCGTCAACTTAGTGATAACCGACAATCCCGAAAAGGTGAAGATTGAAGTTGGAGGCGAGGTTGAAATCTGGCAGTAATTAACAAATTGATTGAATGATAAAGAAAGCGATTATCTCTCTGATCATACTGAATGTGTTTCTATTGGGTGTGGCAGTTGCATTGTGGCAACTGCCCACCCAAACTCCGTCTGTATCCACTCCCCCCAAGGACTCCTCATCCAACGTGCACCCAGTAACCCTATTGAGGGACACGATAATCAGGGAAAACAACCTCCCCGTAATCGCTGAACTACAAGACGAAACGCAGCCAAACAACTCTCCACAGAAAAGCAGAAAACGAAACCTATTCAATACCGACATCAGGACAATGGCAAAGGACAATCCATTCTTTGCCGAGGCATCGAAAGTGATAGCGGGCAAACTGGAAGTGAAGGATGCCGACAACCGCCGGATGATTCTCAACTACTGTGAACATCTGCGCACTTCATACAACACCAAGGACATCGACTTCCTCCGGCAGGTGTTCAGCGACCAGGCCCTCATCATTGTAGGCAATGTGGTGAGGGCTGCCGGTAAGCAGGGCGCCACCGGGATAGAAGGCGACGAGAAGGTGACTTTTAGCCTGAAGACCAAAAAAGAATACTTAGCAAGACTGGAGATGGTGTTTGCGGCCAACAAAAAAATCGACGTCGAGTTCACTGATTTCCGTATCATGCGCCATCCCACCATGGAAGGCATCTACGGAGTGAGCATGAAACAGAAATACACGAGCGACAGGTATTCCGATGAAGGTTATCTGTTTATCCTATGGGACTTCCGCGACAAGTCGATGCCACTGATACACGTCAGGACATGGCAACCGGCAGCATCTGTAAATGACGATAAAGAAATAATAGGCATCAGGGACTTCAACCTGGAATAAGAGACTTCAATCTGAAATAATGAGCAGAACACAGATTATAACACGACTTGTCAGGATGGCGGCACTGGCGATATGCATTGCCGCAGCCTTGCCTTGTGCTGCACAGAAATTCGCTGTGATTTCAGTCAAGGCGCAAAAGAACGATATCAGCGCATTCATCTCCCCAGTGCGCGACCTCAACGGACAGGCCTGTGCCCTGCTCAAGGTGGAAGCTCCCAAGGATTTTGCCTTCTCAACGCCTCTGGGCATCGTGAAACGAATGGATGTGACAGGTGAGATATGGCTATATCTTCCGTCCGGTTCGACGCAGATAACAGTGAAGCATCCCGAGTGGGGAGTGCTTCGCAACTATCGCTTCCCCACCCCCTTGGAGAGTCATATCTGTTATGTGATGAAGCTCAACTGCCCAAAGGCGGAGGTTGAGGCAATACACGACACCATCATCGTCACGCAGACCTTGCGCGACACGGTAAAGGTACAATACACCAAACCGAAATTGCCGCTTGCCTCCTACGCATTGCTCACCACATCGTTCCACAAGACGGGGCCTTCATTCGGCTTCTTCCTGGCCACCATGAAGCGCCATGGAGTGTTCATGCACCTGCGTTCCGATTTCCGTAGTATCGGCACTACAAGCATTGAAGTGAATGCCGACGGATATGTCAGCGGCGACGACGTGATGCCTTTCTACACAGGCAAAAAGCGACACGCCAACTTCGCGCTGACCTCAGGCTTCATCCACCGCCTCTCGCGACATATCAATATCTTTGAGGGTGCGGGCTATGGCACGACCTCTACGGCATGGCAAGTGGACAATGCCGGGACAAACACCTGGGCATTGTGTACCGACCATTGCCATAAGGGAATTGCGGCAGAGGCCGGACTTATGTGGCACAACCACAGATGGAGTGCCCTCGTGTCGGCCTCCACTGTCAAGTGCAAGGTGTGGCAGGTGAATATAGGAATTGGCATAACTCTTGGAAAGAAATGAGACACTACGTCATATTTTATATGATTGCCGTCGTGGCAATGGCATCCGGATGCAGTGCGTATGACGCTCCATTCAA
>CALZMK010000214.1 GCA_945788545.1 uncultured Prevotella sp. | reverse complement strand
TCGCTCTGCGGGTCGAAGGCATACTGCACGTTGCACTCTCCCACTATACCGATGTGACGCACAATCTTGATAGACAATGCACGGAGTTTGTGATACTCACTGTTGGTGAGTGTCTGCGACGGAGCTATGACGATACTCTCTCCGGTGTGAATGCCGAGCGGGTCGAAATTCTCCATATTACATACGGTGATACAGTTGTCGTACTTGTCGCGCACGACCTCGTATTCAATTTCCTTCCATCCCTTGAGACTCTTCTCGACGAGCACCTGTGGTGAGAACGAGAATGCCTTCTCGGCGAGTTTGTCAAGTTCCTGCTCGTTGTCACAGAATCCCGAACCGAGTCCACCCAAGGCATAGGCGGCGCGCAGGATGACTGGATACCCCAGTTCGGCAGCGGCACGGCGTGCCTGTTCGATGGTCTCGCAAGCCTCGCTCTTGATGGTCTTCACGTCAATCTCGTTGAGCTTGTCAACGAAGAGTTCGCGGTCCTCGGTATCCATGATTGCCTGCACTGGTGTGCCAAGCACCTTCACTCCATACTTCTCGAGCACACCGCTGCGATAGAGTTCCACTCCGCAGTTGAGGGCTGTCTGTCCGCCGAATGCGAGAAGGATACCGTCGGGACGCTCCTTCTGTATGACGCGCTCCACGAAATATGGTTGCACGGGGAGGAAGTAGATCTGGTCGGCCACACCCTCGGATGTCTGCACCGTGGCAATGTTGGGATTGATGAGCACGGTCTCAACACCTTCCTCACGCAGTGCCTTGAGAGCCTGTGATCCGGAGTAGTCGAACTCGCCAGCCTCACCTATCTTCAATGCTCCCGATCCGAGGAGCAACACTTTCTTTATATTGTCGTCTTTCATTTTTTCTTTTCTTTTTTTGTAGATATTGTAGGGGGTGTAGGTATTGTAGGGTTTTGGAGGTTATTGTAGGGTTTTGATGAAACGATCAAACATGAACTCGGTGTCGATGGGACCTGAACATGCCTCGGGATGGAACTGGCTTGTGAACCAGGGATTCTCCTTGTGGCATACGCCCTCGTTGCTGCCGTCGTTCATATTCACGAAGAGTTCACGCCAGTCGCTGCCCAATGTCTTGGCATCTACGGCATAACCATGGTTCTGACTGGTGACATAGCAGCGGTTGGTGCCCACCTCCCTCACTG
This sequence comes from uncultured Prevotella sp., assembly GCA_945788545.1. The sequence goes on along the minus strand of CALZMK010000214.1, from coordinate 3,073 downwards.
GTTGGTTGTGAGAGCGATGTCCATATTTCAGTTTATATATGGTGGCTCCACCTGCCTTGGCAAGCAGTTGGTTGCCCATACATATACCGCAAATAGGCTTGCGGCTGAGCGACATCTGACGTCGTATCACGTTCACTGCATCCTCGCACATGTCGGGGTCGCCAGGACCATTGCCGAGGAAGAGTCCGTCGAAGTCCATTGACGTGTAGTCATAGTTCCATGGCACGCGTATCACCTCAACGCCACGGTTGACGAGGCAGCGGATGATATTGTTTTTCACACCGCAATCCACGAGCACCACCTTCTTGCCGGCACCCTCGTTATATCGAATGATGTCCTTGCAGCTCACACGGTCAACCCAGTTAACTCCCTCGTATTCAGCCGTTGGGATATTGTCGGGCTCATCGTCGAAGATGATTTTGCCCATCATCACTCCATGCTCGCGCAACACCTTGGTGAGCTGGCGTGTGTCGATGCCCGTGATGCCCGGCACATGCTCGCGCTTGAGCCACGAAGCCAGACTCTCAACGGCATTCCAGTGGGAATACTTCTCGCTGTAGTCAGCCACAATGATAGCCGAAGCATAGATTTTGTCACTTTCCATAAACGTGGCAAGGCCGTCGGGCTCCACCGAGAATGGAGGTACTCCGTAATTGCCCACCAGGGGATAGGTGAGCGTCATCAACTGACCGGCATAGGAGGGATCGGTGAGGCTCTCGGGATAACCCATCATAGCCGTGTTGAACACCACCTCGCCTGCCACCGGTTGGTCGTAGCCGAACGACTGTCCGTGGAATTTTGTCCCGTCTTCAAGGACTAACGTTACATTCTTCATTGGTTGGTATTTAGAACTTTGTTGAATACTGATATATTTTCTCGTAGTAGTTGATAAAGGCCTGGTTGACGAGTTTCATTCCGCCCGGCGTAGGGAAATTGCCGGTGAAATACCAGTCGCCCTTATGATTGGGGATAGCCTCGTGAAGTCCCTCGATACTCTGATATACGAGTTCGATGGGAGTGGTGACTCCCGCAGGGCGCAACATCTCCACCATCTTGCGGTTGAGCTCATCCACCGTAAATGGTTTGTAGAGTTCCTTCACGCAACAGACCATCTCTTCCTTGGGCTTGATCATCTCGTCCTTGCAGTGGCGATACACGTCGTCGATGAGCTGGTGCATGCCACGCTCCTTGAGCAGTTCGATGCACGCACGGAAGGCGATGAACTCCTCGAGTCGTGCCATGTCGATGCCGTAGTAGTCGGGATATCGTATCTGCGGCGATGAACTGACGATGACAATCTTTCGAGGATGCAGTCGGTCGAGAATCTTGATGATACTCTCCTTGAGCGTCGTACCTCTCACAATACTGTCGTCGATGATGACGAGATTATCCACCCCACGCTCCAGCACGTCATAAGTGATGTCATAGACATGCGAGGCAAGGTCGTTGCGCGTGTTGCCCTCGGTGATGAATGTGCGCAACTTGATGTCCTTCCACGCAGCCTTCTCCGAGCGCACATAGCTGCAAAGTATCTGCCTAAGTTCCTCGTGTGTAGGCTTGTGGTCGAGACTTTCGAGTTTTTTGATTTTGAGTTCGTTGGTATATTCCTTGAATCCCTGCAACATACCGTAATATGCCACCTCGGCGGTGTTGGGTATAAATGAGAACACGGTGTGTTCCACGTCGCCATCGATGGCCTTGAGAATAGGTTGCATAAGCTGCTCGCCAAGGCGCTTGCGCTCCTGATAAATCTCGCGGTCGGAACCGCGGCTGAAATAAATACGCTCAAACGAGCATGCTGAATCTCCTCTCCTTTCGAGTATCTTCTCGATGGATGCAGTGCCGTCGCGCCTAACAATCATGGCATGTCCCGGCTGCAACTCCTTGATGTCCTCGAACTCGAGGTCGAAGGTGGTCTGTAGCACTGGGCGCTCGCTTGCCAGCACTGCTATCTCGTCATTAATATAATAAAACGCGGGACGTATGCCCCACGGGTCGCGCATGGAGAACATCTCTCCACTGCCGGTGATACCGCACATCACATATCCGCCGTCGAAGTCGGGCATTGTGGTCTTGAGCACATTGCTCATGAGCACGTGGCGGTCGATATAGTCGGTGATTTCTGTGCCTTGCAGTCCTTGTTCCTTTGCGTCGTCGTAGTTGCGCTCCACCTCGCGGTCGAGGCGGTGGCCCATCCACTCGAGCATGATATAACTGTCGCTGAAGATACGCGGGCATTGTCCCATCGCCGTAATCTTGTCGAATATCTCATCGACATTGGTCATATTGAAATTACCACAGAGACAGAGGTTCTTCGCCTTCCAGTTGTTGCGGCGTAGGAAAGGATGAACATATTTCAATCCGCTCTTGCCTGTGGTGGAATAGCGCAAGTGGCCCATATAGAGTTCACCGGCAAAGTCGGCGTTATCCTTGGCATATCCTGCGTCGGCGAGTTGTTCGGGCGTGAGTGCCGCAAATCCCTGTTGCACCGTCTTGAATATTTCGGTGATGGCATTCGATCCTTCGGCTTTCTCACGAAACATATACTCATTTCCAGGAGCAGTGTCGAGTTTCACGCAGGCAATACCTGCTCCTTCCTGTCCGCGGTTGTGTTGTTTTTCCATCATGAGGTATAGCTTGTTGACGCCATACATCCACGTGCCATACTTCTGTTGATAATAGTCGAGTGGCTTCAGAAGCCTTATCATTGCCACTCCGCATTCGTGTTTTAGTTGTTCCATTTATTATTTTTTTTGTAGGGGGTGTAGGTGATGTGGGGGGTTATTCTACTGTGACGGATTTGGCGAGATTTCTCGGCTGATCGACATTCTTGCCCTTGCACACCGCAATATGATAAGCCAGCATTTGAAGTGGAATAGTGGAGAGCAGCGGTTCGAGACATTCTATCGTCTCGGGCATCTCTATCACCTCGTCGGCAATGCGGCTGATGGTGTCGTCGCCCTTGGTCACTATGGCAATCACCTTGCCTTGTCTTGCCTTCACCTCCTGAATATTACTGAGCACCTTCTCGTACATCGCATTGTGAGTGGCAATCACTACGACAGGCATATCC
>CALZMK010000213.1 GCA_945788545.1 uncultured Prevotella sp. | reverse complement strand
AAGCCGTGTCTTTTTAAAAAAAGCCGTGTCAATCCGTGCCAAAATAAAAGAAGCGTGTTCTCCGTGCTAAAATAAAAAAGAAGATATGAACAAGGAAATAGAAAGAAGAAGGACATTTGCGATTATATCGCACCCCGACGCGGGAAAAACAACACTGACAGAGAAATTCCTACTCTTCGGTGGACAAATACAAGTGGCTGGAGCCGTAAAAAGCAACAAAATCAGAAAAACAGCCACATCCGACTGGATGGACATCGAGAAACAAAGAGGTATCTCGGTGTCAACATCTGTCATGGAGTTCGACTACAAGGACTATAAGGTGAATATCCTCGACACTCCTGGACACCAGGACTTCGCCGAGGATACATACCGCACACTCACTGCCGTGGACTCGGCAATCATCGTGGTGGACAGTGCCAAGGGTGTGGAGGCGCAGACACGCAAACTCATGACTGTGTGCCGAATGCGCAACACCCCTGTGATCATCTTCATCAACAAGATGGACCGTGAGGGACGCGACCCGTTTGACATCCTCGACGAACTCGAACAGGAACTCGAAATCAAGGTGAGACCGTTGTCATGGCCTATCAACCAGGGACAGAAGTTCAAGGGCGTGTATAACATCTACGAAAAGCAACTCAACCTCTTCACTCCCGACAAGCAGAGGGTGACGGAGAAGGTGGAGGTGGATATCGACAGCGAACAGCTCGACCAGACTGTGGGAGAGATGGATGCCGACAAACTGCGTGAAGACCTGGAACTCGTGGATGGAGTGTATCCCGAGTTTAATGTGGATGAATACCGCAGTGCCGAGGTGGCTCCCGTGTTCTTCGGTTCGGCACTCAACAACTTCGGTGTGCAGGAGTTGCTCGACTGCTTCGTGGAGATAGCGCCAAGTCCAAGGCCTACAAAGGCTGAGGAGCGCATGGTGAATCCCGACGAACCGAAATTCACTGGATTTATCTTCAAGATAACAGCCAACATCGACCCCAACCACCGCTCGTGCATCGCCTTCTGCAAGGTGTGCAGCGGCAAGTTTGAGCGCAACAAGCCATATCTGCATGTGCGTCACGGCAAGACACTGAGATTCTCGTCGCCAACGCAGTTTATGGCGCAGCGAAAGAGCACCATCGACGAGGCATGGGCTGGCGACATCGTGGGATTGCCCGACAACGGCACGTTTAAGATTGGCGACACCCTCACCGACGGCGAGCAGTTGCACTTCCGCGGACTGCCGAGTTTCTCGCCTGAGCTGTTCAAGTATATCGAGAACGACGACCCGATGAAGTCGAAGCAGTTGCAGAAGGGTATCGACCAGTTGATGGACGAGGGTGTGGCGCAGTTGTTTGTCAACCAGTTTAATGGTCGCAAGATTATCGGAACGGTAGGACAGTTGCAGTTTGAGGTGATACAGTATCGCCTTGAGAACGAGTACAACGCGAAGTGCCGTTGGGAACCTGTGCATCTCTACAAGGCGTGCTGGATAGAGAGCGACGACCCCGCCGAACTCGACAACTTCAAGAAGCGCAAGTATCAGTATATGGCCAAGGACAAGGAGGGACGCGACGTGTTCCTCGCCGACAGCGGATATGTGCTGAGCATGGCGCAGGAGGATTTCAAGCACATCAAATTCCATTTCACATCGGAGTTTTAATTTAATTCCTCATTCCTAATTCAATAAAAATGAAGACAGAAGAAGATATAAAGAAGGCAGTGGAGGTGATGAGAAAGGGTGGAGTGATACTCTATCCCACCGACACTGTGTGGGGAATAGGTTGCGACGCCACCAATGCCGAGGCAGTGGCAAAGGTATATAAGATTAAGCACCGCGACGACTCGAAGGCACTCATCTGCCTCGTGGATAGCGACAACCGACTGCAGAGATACGTGAGAAACGTGCCCGACGTGGCATGGCAACTCTTTGAGTGTGCCGACAAACCGACTACCGTCATTCTCGACGGAGCGGTGAATCTGGCGGAGAACCTCATCGCCGACGACGGCTCGATTGCCATGAGAATAACGTCGGAACCGTTCTCCAAGGAACTCTGCTACAGATTCCAGAAACCGATTGTTTCCACATCGGCGAATATCTCCGGCGAACCTACGGCACAGAACTACTGCGACATCTCGCAGGAGATTATCGACGCCGTGGATTACGTATGCTGGACACGCCGACAGGAGCATAAGCCCCATAAGCCGTCGAGCATCATCAAGCTCGGAAGCGGGGGCGAGGTGCAAATCATACGCAAGTAATTCCTCAGAAGATGTTTTTGGGGCACGGATTGACACGGCTCTTTAAAATGAAGAGTGAAGACGAGTTGTTGAGCGTATGCGAAAAATGAAACTAAGCCGTGAACTTGCGAAGCAAGCCGTGTTCATCCGTGCCAAAAATAAAAACATCCGTGGATAAAAAAGAAGAATATGAAAGAAGTAAAGGAAGAAACGGGATGGTTCAAGAGATTTTGCGACTGGCGTGAGGAACACGTCAGCGAGAGAAGCTTTATCCTTATCTTGGCCTTCCTCGTGGGATTCTTCGCAGCCGTGGCGGCATTCGTGCTCCACGGATTAATCAACCAGATTGTGGCATTGCTCACCAGTTCGTTTGACAAGACAGGAGCCAACTGGCTCTATCTCGTCTTCCCTGTGGTGGGTATCTATCTCACGTCGCTATTCGTGAGATATATTGTAAAGGATAACATCAGTCATGGTATAACCAGAATACTCGACGCCATAAGCAGTAAGCGAAGCCGACTGAGAGGCCACAACTGCTGGTCGTCTGTGGTGGCGTCGGCTATAACCATCGGATTCGGTGGTTCGGTGGGAGCCGAGGCGCCTATCGTGCTCACTGGTTCGGCCATTGGCAGTAATCTCGGACAGGCATTCAAACTCGACAACCGCACGCTCATGCTGCTCATGGGATGCGGTGCAGCGGGAGCTATCGCAGGTATATTCAAGGCTCCGATAGCAGGACTCGTGTTCACACTTGAGGTGCTGATGATCGACCTTACCATGTCGTCGTTGCTGCCTATCCTCGTGTCGTGTGTCACGGCAACGTGTTTCACATATATCTTCCGTGGCAGTTCGGCACTATTCACCTTCCACCTCGATGCCGACTGGCCTGTGGAGAGAGTGCCGGCATGCATATTACTCGGTATATCTTGCGGACTCGTCAGCTTGTATTTCATACGCACGATGACTGCCGTGGAGGACATGTTCGGCAAGTTCAAGGATAAGCCATACGTTAAACTCCTCATCGGTGGAGCCATCCTCAGTTCGCTGATTTTCCTTTTCCCATCGCTCTATGGCGAAGGCTATCGCTCGATCAACTTACTGCTTAACGGCCATACAGAGGCCGACTGGAACGGTATCATGAGCAACTCGCTCTTTGCCGGCAAGGGCGACATGCTGCTGATATATGTGGCTTTGGTGCTATTCACCAAGGTGTTTGCCACATCAGCTACAAACGGCGGTGGTGGATGTGGCGGTACGTTCGCCCCGAGCTTGTTTATCGGCTGTTTCACTGGATTCCTCTTTTCGCGCCTGTGGAACATATACGAGTTGGGAGTTTTTCTGCCTGAGAAAAACTATGCCCTCTTGGGTATGGCGGGAGTGATGTCGGGAGTGATGCACGCACCGCTCACCGGTGTGTTCCTCATTGCTGAGATTACTACGGGATACAACCTCTTTATGCCGTTGATGATCGTTTCAGTGTGCGCGTACCTTACTATATATATATTCGAGCCGCACAGCATATATGCCATGCGACTTGCACGCCAAGGCAGACTTATCACCCATCACACCGACCATGCCGTGCTCACACTGATGAGTCTCGACAGTGTAATCGACCGCGATTATCAGGGAGTGAGTCCTGACATGGAACTCGGTCAGATAGTGCATAAGATTAGTAGGAGCCGCAACAGTTTTCTTCCAGTGCTCGACGCCGCAGGCAATCTGCTTGGCGAGATAAACATTGCCAAGATAAGGCATGTGGTGTTCCGCATCGAGCTATATCATCACTTCAAGGCTCACCAGTTGATGGCGCCTCCGGCTGCCACTCTCAGCGACGACATGCCGATGACGAAGGTGATGAAGCGCTTTGAGTCAACTCATGCCGACTGGCTTCCGGTGCTCGACAGCGAGGGACATCTCAAGGGATATATCTCGCGCCAGCGAATGTATGGAATGTATCGCAAGATGGTGAAGGACATGAGTGAAGAGTGAAGAATGAAGAGTGAAGAATGAAGACGTTATTAATACTGGTGGGAAAGACCACCGACAAGCATTTT
>CALZMK010000212.1 GCA_945788545.1 uncultured Prevotella sp. | reverse complement strand
AAGTCCGCCTTGACTATTCAGCACGACGGCAATTACGGTGGTGATACCGAAGAGCATGATGATGCCCTGGATGAAGTCGTTGATAGCCGTGGCCTTATATCCTCCGAGGATGACATACACGGCAGTAAGCAATGCCATGATGATGGCGCAATACTCGTAGGGAATGCCGAATCCCATCTCGAAGAGTTTGGATATTCCCATATACACACCTGCGGTATATGGAATAAGGAACACGAAGGCGATGATGGATGCCGCCACGCGAAGCCACTCGTCATTGTATCGCGTACCGAAGAAGTCGGGCATGGTGCGGCTTTGTATATGCTGTGTCATCAGTTTGGTGCGCCTTCCGAGCACCAACCAAGCCAATAGCGAACCGATGACGGCATTGCCCACACCAATCCATGATGCCGACAAACCGTATTTCCATCCAAACTGTCCGGCGTAGCCAACGAACACCACTGCCGAGAAATATGAGGTGCCATAGGCAAATGCCGTGAGCCAAGGACCTACCGAACGACCACCGAGAACAAAGCCGTCAACCGACTTTGCCTGCTTTCTTGAATATACTCCCACTGCCACTGTTATGCAGAGGAATATTATTGTCAATAATATCTTTATAAACATAGTAAAAGAACTTTAATTCTTTAATTTTTTAATTTTTTAATTCTTCAAAACGCCACCTGTATCTGCGTCTGTATAATGCTCTGGTTGGAGCCTTCGAGCGCCTTCATCGCGTCGCTACGCATGCTATATGTGTATTGCGCCTGCAGGCGGCATTTCTTGAATATCCAGTATTGCACACCAGTCATGAGATTGGTCTTCTTCAGTCCCGCGTCGGTGTTGTAGTTCATATAGTCGGCCATCCATACGAGGTCGAGACCCTTATAGAGTGGGATAGTGGATGAGACGTAAGCACCAAAGCTCTTGCATCCGCCGTCCTTTCCCCCGAGCACCTCGGTACGCACCATCGCACAGCGGTTTTTGTGGAAGTCATTACCCGTAGCCTTCGACTTCCATTCCGCACCCGCTGCATAGCGGTTTTGACGGTAGATATCTCCCTCCTTCACTGTCAGGTTGTATTTGGAGTCAGCCACGGCAGTGCCATATCCTAACTGTCCCGACACCGACAGACGCAGGTTGGGCACAGGCTTGAATTCCAGTTTGCCAATCACGTTCTTGCGGTTGTCGCGGTCGGCGGCATTGGTTTGTCCTCCGTTCACCACCTCAAGCATGTATCTCAGTTTGTCGTTGAATACATCTCCATACACCATCAGTCCCATGTCGCGTCCGGCAGGATTGCCGATGAGCGGGTCATATCCGCAAAGCCAGAACACACCCTGAGCCATCGGTCCGATACTCTCCAACACGCATGGCGACATAGGGTTCTCCATCGTATATTCAATCTTCGACTGTCCGAATCGCAGTTTGAAGGCCTTCGACGGACGGTATTCGAGATAATACTCCTGCATGTCCTTTAGTTTGAACTCATGCATGAAGAAAGCATAGAACTCGGGCGTAATCTCCGCACCCACCATCAGCACTACACGTTTCATGTCGAACGTGTTCTTCTTCTCTCCCTCCTCGGGCAGTGTGGCAGTATATCCCGCCTGTGCATAACCACTCACCTTCACTCTTGAGGCCACAGCCTTCGCCCAATAGTTAAGGTCTTTTCCATCATTGACATCTTGTGTCTCTGTTGTCTCTGCCATTGCGCCCAAAGCTATAATAAAGGCTGCAATTGTTGTGAAAAGTTTTTTCATTATAAAGTTATTTGGTAAAAAATTCGTTATTCAGGACGCTTTTTACACGTCCTGAAGTTCTTTCTCGGCGATATAGTCCATCTTTTCGAGCATAATCACCTCTTCGGCCTTGTCGTTGTTGTCGGCACGGAACACCACAATGCCGTGTCCGCCAAACATAAACGAGTACATATACTTGATGCCCACTCCCGACTTGGTAACCTTTGCCACAACGTCGGCAGCAGCCCCCGGTTTGTTGTCCGACAGTCGGATGGCATACACGTTGGATATTGTGGCAGAGATGTTCTTGTCGCGAAGCATCTTGAATGCCTTTTCGGTGTCGCTGCATATCAGGCGATATATACCGAATCCGTCGGTGTCGCCCAATGTGCTCACCACGATGTTGATGCCGTTGTCTCTCAGCATCTCGAGAATCCCGAGCAGAGCACCGCTCCTGTTCTCAATAAATATTGATAATTGCTTTATTGTCATAATCCCTAATTCCTAATTCCTCATTATTTATACACCGTTCGTTTATCCACAACTCTCACTGCCTTGCCCTCGCTCACAGGCAGTGAGCCCTTGGGCACGAGCTTAACGATAGGAGTGAGGAGAATCTCGTCCTTGAGTGCTCGGGTGATAGACTTCTGCAGGGCTGTGAGTCGCTGATAGTCATCAGTGAAGAGCTGTTCGAGTTCCACCTCCACCGTCATGTTGTCGTTGTTCTCGTCGGTGGTGAGGGTGATGAGATAGTTGTTGGCGAGTTCCTTGAACTGCATCAGTATCTTCTCAATCTGTATCGGGAAGATGTTCACTCCGCGCAGCACCATCATATCGTCGGAGCGTCCACGCATACGGTCGAGGCGCACATGGTTGCGTCCGCAGGGGCATGAGCGTCCCAACACTCTCGTCAAGTCGCGCGTGCGATAGCGCAACAGAGGCATTGCCTCGCGACACAATGTGGTGAGCACCAACTCTCCGATTTCGCCGTCGGGCACTGGTTCCAATGTCTCGGGGTCCACAATCTCCACGATATAATAGTCCTCCCAAAAGTGGAGTCCGTTCTGCTCCTTGCACTCAAATCCCACACCAGGACCGCACATCTCCGACATACCGAATGAGTTGTATGCCTTCACGCCCATCATCTCCTCAATGCGCTTGCGCTGCTCCTCGGAGTGAGGTTCGGCACCGATGGCGAGCACCCTCAGTTTGGTGTCCTTGCGAGGGTCGATACCCTGTTCCACCATCACCTCGTGCAGACGGGTGACGTATGACGGAACGGCATGCACAGCAGTGGTGCCGAAGTCGGTCATAAACTTAATCTGTCGCAGCGAGTTGCCGGCAGCGGCGGGGATAGTAAGCATACCGATGCGCTCGGCGCCATATTGGAATCCCAATCCGCCGGTGAACATACCATAGCCTGACGAGTTCTGGAACACGTCGTCGGGGCGCAGTCCCACCATCCACAGGTTGCGTCCCACCTGATTTGCCCATTCGTCGAGGTCTTTTTGCGTATGCAGTATCACGGTGGGATTACCGGTAGTGCCTGACGATGAGTGCAGACGCACACATTCCGTCAGTGGCACAGAGGCTAAGCCGAAGGGATAGTTGTCGCGCAGGTCCTGCTTCGTTGTAAAGGGGATGCGCCGTATGTCAGCCACCGAGTTGATACTCTCGGGAGTGACTCCAGCCTTTTCCAATCTCTCGCGATATACGGGATTGTTCATGCAATGCTTCACGGTGGCCCTGAGTCGTTCCACCTGCAGTTTCTCTATTTCCTCCCTCGACATCGTCTCCAGTTGAGGGTCGAGGTATTCTGATTTCCAGTCGGGTAATTCTTTTCTGTACATTTCTTATCCTTTTTTATCCACAGATTTCCACTGATATTATTTTTAAGTCGATTATCACAGATTATGTTTTGGCACGGAAATCCACGGCTTTTTCAAAGACACGGCTTTGGCTCCGCATTGACTTCTAACACGGCACTTTGTGATTACGGCTTGCTGTTCGCAAGTTCACGGCTTAATTACTCTTAGAGCCAACGGGCCGTGTCTATACCTACTGTATAGCATTGAGCTAAATAAGCCCATTATCATGCGAAGCCCAGCTGTGTCTTTTTTATAAAAAGCCGTGTTAATCCGTGCCTAAATATATACCAAATCTATATAAATCTGTGATAATCCTATAATAATTTATCTCTGCGTTAATCTGTGGGCTTTCCACCCATGTCAAACGCCTTGAGGTTGGCCTCCACCACAGCCTCGCCCTTGCGGGCAAAGATAGTGGCGACGGCATCACGAAGAGCCTCAGAAGACAGAATCTCAATATATTTCGCCGCCATACCCAGCAGCACCACATTGGCCGAGCGTGCCGAACCGGCATCCTTTGCCACAGCCTCGATGTCGAGCATCACCACCTTGTTGGGCAAGGCGTTGAGTTCGTCGAAGAGAGCCTGCTCCTCGGGGTAGTTGGGGATGTTCACAAACGGTTTGTTACTTGTCACGATCACTCCGTCCTTGGCCAGATAAGGCAGATAGCGCAGAGCCTCCATCGGTTCC
>CALZMK010000211.1 GCA_945788545.1 uncultured Prevotella sp. | reverse complement strand
GAGCGACGACCTCGCCGACACCATCAGCTATGCCGACCTCTTCCACGTCATGAAGCGCGAGATGCTCATCCCCTCGCAGTTGCTCGAACATGTGGCGGCACGAATTGTTAAGGCGATAGCATCGAAATGGCCCCAAGTGCAGTGTGTGGACATCCGTCTGCGAAAGGATAATCCTCCCATGGGAGCCGATTGCAAAGGGGCGGGCGTGGAACTGCATTTTATTAATAAATGATAAATATCACGCCATTTTTACTGAAATGCCAATATTTATTGCTAATTTTGCAAGCTAAATATAATAATGTATATGAAAAGAAGGATTGTAGCTACGATAATGCTGGTATTCACGCTCGCTGTGGCCTTGGCTGCCAAGAAGGGCTTCACGCTCGTCATCGACGCTGGACATGGAGGGCATGACGCCGGAGCTCTTGGCACTTTTTCCAAGGAGAAGAATATCAATCTCAACGTTGCTCTCGCCTTCGGACGTCTCGTGGAAAACAATTGTCCCGGCGTTAACGTAATATACACTCGTAAGACCGATGTTTTCATCCCTCTCCACCAGCGTGCCGATATCGCCAACCGCAACAAGGCCGACCTCTTTATCTCCATCCACACCAATGCCTTGCCCAAGGGAGCAAAGGCTATGGGATTGGAAACATATACCCTTGGTATGCACAGGGCGTCCGACAACTTTGATGTGGCAAAGCGAGAAAACTCGGTGATTCTGATAGAAAAAGACTACAAGCAGCACTACGAGGGATTCGACCCGAGTTCGTCGGAGAGCTATATCATGTTCGAGTTCCTTCAGGACAAGAATATGGCACAGAGTGTCGAACTGGCCAAGATGGTGCAAAAGCGCACATGCGCTGCGGCGGCACGACCCAACAAGGGGGTGAAGCAGGCGGGATTCCTCGTGCTCAGGGAGACGTCGATGCCCAGCTGCCTCATCGAATTGGGATTTATCTCTACCCCCTCCGAAGAGCAATTCCTCAATAGCGACGAGGGAATAGCCAATATGGGAAGGGGCATCTATCAGGCCTTCTGCGATTATCTTGCCAAGTATGACAAGTCGTTCACAGTACCGTTCAATCCCGAAGTTTCTGAGACGAAAGAAGATAATAAAGAACAACCGCAGCCGGAGGAAGTGAAGGACGAGGCACCGGTGTTCAAGGTTCAAATACTGACAAGCAACGTGAAACTCAAAAGCGGTAGCCGACAGTTGAAGGGACGCGACGATGCTGATTTCTATAAGGACGGAAACATATACAAATACACGGTGGGAGCATCCACCAACTATAATGAGATATACCGACTGCGCAAACAGTTACTCGATCAATTCCCCGAGGCATTCATCATCGCGTTCAAGGGCGGACAGAGAATGAATGTGCAGAAGGCGATAGAAGAATTTAAAAAATTAAAAATTAAGAATTAAAATATACGGATATGAAATATTTTACAAAGGAAGTGCAAATAGCACTTGTGGCCATTATTGGTCTTGTGGTGTTGTTCTTCGGACTACAGTTTCTGAAGGGTGTTAATCTCACGTCCTCCGACGCAAGATACTATGCCCAGTTTGACGACATGAGCGGCCTCTCGGCCAACTGCCCCGTATATGCTGACGGATATAAGGTGGGCATCGTCAAGGACATCATCTTTAATTATGGTGACAACAAACCCAATGTGGCTGTCCTCGACATCGATGCCAAGATGAGACTGCCCAAGGGAACGGCTGCCGAGATTGAGTCGGACATGCTCGGCAACATCAAGCTCAATCTGCTGCTCGCCAACAATCCTCGCGAACGCATGGAGTCGGGCGACACTATCAAGGGCGACATGAGCATAGGACTCGTGGAAAGGGTAGGGGCTATGCTCCCCACCATGGAGAAGATGCTGCCAAAGCTCGACTCCATCCTTGCCAGTGTCAACACACTGCTTGCCGATCCCGCCATCGCCAATTCACTGCATAACGTGGAGAAGATAACAGCCGACCTCACCGTCACCACACAGCAGCTCAACACTATGATGGGAGGAGTGAATAAACAGTTGCCCACCCTCATGACAAAGGCCAACAACGTGATGGACAACACCGAGACACTCACTCGCAACCTCAGTGCAATCGACGTGCAATCCACAATGAACAAGGTGAACGCCACACTCGACAATGTGGAGCAGATGACAGCCAAGCTCAACAGCAACGAGGGCACACTCGGATTGCTCATGCGCGACCCCTCGCTCTATAACAACCTCAGCAGCACTATGAACAGTGCCAACGAACTGCTCATCGATCTCAAGGCTCATCCCAAGAGATATGTGCATTTCTCGCTTTTCGGTCGCAAAGACAAGTAATGACATAAAAAGCGAGGGCGTTCGTTATTTATATTTTGTATAAATTACACCCTATGTCGGGGAAAGGCTCCCTGATGATTACGAAAAGGCTGATATATAAAGACTTTCCGACGTTGCAAACCGCTTTTGTGAGCATGAGCCGCAAGAGCGGTTTGCTGCATGTTAAACGGTTGATTATCAGAATGTTTCAAACTTGCAAGTGCCGGTGTTACAATCGCGTTACGTGAAACATCGTAACCTCCGATAGATTAGGGAGTTAGGTGTGTGATAATAAAGTTGGTTAAAAAAGATAAATTTGCATAATTCAAAAAAAAGTGCGAAATTTGCACTCGAATTTTAGATAAAACGACAAGTCAATGAACAACTCTCATAACGCGCTTTGGGATAAATGCCTGGCCTTGATAAAGGAAAACGTCTCCGAGCAGCAATACAAAACGTGGTTTTCGCCAATCGTCTTCGAGTCCTTCTCCGACAAGGACAAGACGCTGTTGGTGCAGGTTCCAAGTCCTTATGTATATGAGTACTTGGAGGAGTATTATATTGACCTGTTGAGCCGTGTCCTCTCCAAGTGCTTCGGCGCTGGAGTAAGACTCACCTATCGTATTGTGGCCGACAAGACCCATGGTCTCACCACCGACGTGCAGGCTGATGATGCAGTCGGTATCGAGCGTCCACAGCCCACCACACGCGGTAACAAGGCGCCCACAGCCCTCGATGCGGCTGTGCCCCAGGATCTCAATCCTCAACTCAATCCCAAGCAGACATTTAATAATTTCATAGAAGGAAGCAGCAACAAACTGCCCCGCACTGTTGGTCTCTCGATTGCCGAGCATCCGGGAAAGTCAACATTCAACCCCTTCTATATGTATGGTCCCTCGGGATGCGGCAAGACCCACCTTATCAATGCCATCGGCGTGAGGTGCAAGGAACTCTATCCCCATAAGCGAGTACTCTATGTCAGTGCCCGTCTCTTCCAGGTGCAGTTCACCGACTCCTTGTTGAAGAAAAGAATCAACGACTTCATCAATTTCTATCAGAGCATCGACGTGCTCATCGTGGATGATATCCAGGAGTGGGCCACAGCCACCAGCACCCTCGACACCTTCTTCCATATCTTCAATCATCTCTTCCGCAACGGCAAGCAGATAATCCTTGCCAGCGACCGTCCGCCTGTCGATCTTCAGGGAATGAAAGATCGTCTGCTCACGCGATTCTCGTGCGGACTGATTGCCGAGATGGAGAAGCCCAATGTGGAGTTGTGCGTGGATATCCTCAAGAACAAGTGCCGTCGCGACGGACTGAAGATTCCCGAGGATGTAATCCGATATATCGCCCAGACGGCAAGCGGCAGTGTGCGCGACCTTCAGGGAGTGATTAATTCGCTCTTGGCATATTCCGTGGTATATAATTGTAATATCGACATGCACTTGGCAGAGAGAGTCATCAAGCGTGCAGTGAAGGTGGACAACCATCCTCTCACCATCGACGACATTCTCGACAAGGTGTGCAGTCATTTCAATGTCACCCAGCAGAACGTGTTCAGTCGCAGTCGCAAGCGCGAGTATGTCCTCGTGCGCCAAGTGTCGATGTATCTTGCGCAGAAATACACCAAGATGCCGGCAGCCCGCATTGGTCAGCTCATCGGCAACCGCGACCATTCCACTGTCATCCACTCTTGCTCCACTATCGAGAAACGCCTAAAGATTGACAAAGAATTTCTGAATGAAATTTCAAATATTGAAACGTCTTTCCGAATTAAAAATTCGGAGACTAAGTCCTTCGGAAATTAAAAAATTAAAGAATAAAAAATTAAAGAATTAAAATATTAAAGTTCGTTTGCGCACAACAATCGCAAACGAACTTTAATTCTTTAATATTTTAATATTTTAATTTTGAGTTTTGAGCATCAAAACTCGACACTCGCTCCTGCCATGACCCATGTGCCTGGCTGCGGAATGTT
>CALZMK010000210.1 GCA_945788545.1 uncultured Prevotella sp. | reverse complement strand
GTGCCCAATCTCACAATCTGTTCGCCTATGGATGAATGGGAATTGCGCCGACTGATGTTCACAGCCCAACTCGATGGTATGGGACCGTGGGTTATACGATATCCGCGCGGATGTGGAGTGAAGTCGGAGTGGGAGTGTCCGCTTGAGAAGGTGGAGCCCGGAACGGGACGCAAACTCAAGGACGGCGACGACGTGGCTGTGCTGACACTTGGTCCTATTGGTAACGATGTAGCCGAGGCTATCTCAGAAACAGAGAGTAGTGGTGCGACAACAAAGACTGCCGCCCACTATGACATGAGATTCGTGAAGCCGCTTGACGAAAAACTACTCGACGAGATAGGACGCAAATACAAAGAGATAGTGACTGTGGAAGACGGAGCCCGCAACGGCGGATTCGGTTCAGCAGTTATGGAGTGGTTGCAGGACCATGGCTATCAGACAAAGGTGAAGCGTATCGGATTGCCCGACTATTTCGTGGAGCATGGAACAATAGCTGAGTTGCGCGAGATAATAGGAATGGATAAGACAACTATCATCAATACTATTTATAAATAAGGTATAGAGATATGAAAATCGTTATAGGAGGAGCCGGTGCTGTTGGTAAGCATTTAGCCAAACTGCTGTCTAAGGAACATCAGGACTGTACACTGATGGATGACGACGGCAGTCGCCTTGAAGGCCTTGACAGCGACTATGACATAATGACAATGCAAGGGTCGCCCACGAGTATCAAGGATCTCGAGGCGGCGGGAGTGAAGAATGCCGACCTTTTCGTGGGGGTCACTCCCGACGAGAGCCGTAATATGAATGCATGTATTATCGCTCATGGTATTGGAGCCAAGAAAACTGTGGCGCGAATTGACAACTATGAGTATCTTGACCCGAAACTCAAACCGTTCTTTGAGAAACTCGGTATCGACTCTCTTATCTATCCAGAGGTGCTTGCAGCTGCCGATATTATCAACGCTCTGAAACTAAGTTGGGTAAGGCAGAGATGGGATGTGCATGGCGGAGCATTGGTGATGCTGGGAATAAAACTTCGCGAAACGTGCGAGATACTCAACCAACCGATTAAATTACTCTGCGGTCCCGATGACCCCTATCATATTGTGGCATTGAAACGTGGAGGAGAAACCATCATCCCCGGTGGTAATGACGAACTGCATAATGGTGACTTTGCCTACTTCATGACCACCAAGGAGTATATTCCGTATATACGCAAGATTGTGGGTAAGGAACACTACGCCGACGTGAAGAACTGTATCATCATGGGAGGAGGAAAGGCAACAGTGAGGGTAGCGCTCACAGTGCCTGACTATATGAATGTGAAAATCATCGAACAGGATGAAAAGAGATGTGAGAAACTCAACACCCTGCTCAGTGATACCGACTGCATGGTGATACATGGAGATGGACGTGATTTGGGACTGCTCATGGAGGAAGGAATAAAAAATACCCAAGCTTTTGTGGCTCTTACTGATAATGCCGAGGCAAATATCCTGGCTTGTCTCACAGCCAAGCGTCTGGGAGTGAGAAAGACGATTGCCCTTGTTGAAAACCTCGACTACGTCAGTATGGCGGAAGGACTCGACATCGGTACCATCATCAATAAGAAAACCATTGCGGCAAGTCATATCTATCAGATGATGCTCGATGCTGATGTGAGCAACATGCGTTCGCTGATGCTCGTGGATAGTGATGTGGCGGAGTTTACTGCCGCAGAGAACTCACCGGTGACGAAAAAGGCTGTGAAAGATCTTGGACTGCCTTTTGGTGTGGCCATCGGAGGATTGGTGAGAGACGGTCAAGGAGTGCTAGTCAACGGTAATTCCAGGATTCAAGCTGGCGACTCAGTGATGGTGTTCAGTCATGAGCATGATATGAAGAAGGTGGAGAAATTTTTCAAGCAGCATCATTTCTTCTTATGATAAACTATAAGTTGTTATTTCGAATAATCGGTCAATTGCTGTTCATTGAGTCAGGCTTCCTCATGACATGCTTGGCGGTGTCGTTAGCATATGGTGAGGACGACTCATTCTCGTTTCTTACTGCTACGCTAACCACTATGCTTGTAGGGTTGCTTGCCAGATTTGCCGGACGCAATTCCGACAACAACCTCTCGCGTCGCGATGCCTATCTTGTGGTGACAGCTGCATGGATGATATTCAGTGTGTTCGGTATGTTGCCATATCTCATAGGAGGATATATCCCCGATGTCACCAATGCCTATTTCGAGACAATGTCTGGATTCACCACAACAGGAGCTTCCATCCTCGATGATGTGGAACACTTGCCGCATGGCATTCTCTTTTGGCGCACCATGACCCAATGGATTGGAGGTTTGGGAATAGTTTTCTTCACGATAGCTGTGTTGCCATCAATAGTGGGAGGAAGCATGAAGGTGTTTGCTGCTGAGGCGACTGGTCCGATAAAGTCAAAACTACACCCGAGGCTCAGTACAAGTGCCAAATGGATCTGGAGTATCTATCTCGTGCTTACAATAGCATGTGCAGTGTCGTTCTGGGCTGCCGGAATGGGATTTTTTGACAGTGTCAACTATTCGATGACCACCACAGCCACGGGAGGTTTTGCTCCTCACAATGATTCATTGTTACATTTTCATTCCCCTCTTGTAGAATATCTTGGAATATTGTTCCAATTTCTTGCCGGTATCAATTTCATGATGCTTTATATGTCGGTGTTCAAGGGCAAGATATTCGAACTCTTCCGCAATTCCGAGTTCCGCCTCTATCTTTCGGTGGTGACAATAGCCACAGTGTGGATAATGACTCTGCTAATAACCACGAGGGGATATGAGTTGGAGCAGGCTTTCCGCAGTGCCCTGTTCCAGGTGGTGTCGTTCATCACCACTACGGGACTCTTCAACGATGATGCCGGTCAGTGGCCTCACATCACATGGGTGGTGCTTGGTTGCTGTATGTTTATTGGTGCGTGTGCAGGCAGTACGAGTGGCGGATTCAAGTGTATTCGTGGTGTCATGATATTGAAGGTGATACGCAATGAGTTTAGGCGTGTGCTTCATCCCAATGCCGTATTGCCTATTAAGATTAACGGACATACAGTGCCGCAGTCCAAACTACCGTCGCTGCTATCCTTCCTCGCAGTATTTGTACTGATGACCCTTATATCAGCAACAATAATGATTTCAGTGGGTGTAGATAATACAAATTCGATTACGATAGCACTCAGTTGCGTGAGCAATGTGGGTCCGACACTCGGAACGGAGATAGGACCGGTGATGTCGTGGAACTCATTGCCCGATGTGGTCAAGTGGATTAGTTCACTGCTCATGCTCATGGGGCGTCTTGAGATTATGACAGTGCTTCTGCTGTTTACTCCAGCTTTCTGGAAGGATAACTAAAATAATATCCGAAAATAAGTAAAAACCAAATATCGATCGTAATTATTATTAGTATGGAACTATTTAAATTCGAACCGCTGCTTAAACAGACAATCTGGGGTGGCGACAAAATTGTAACTTTCAAGCATTTGGAATCCGATCTCGACAGTGTTGGCGAGAGTTGGGAGATTTCGGGTGTGCCAGGCGACGAGTCTGTAGTTGCCAATGGCGAGTATAAGGGCAAGACTCTCAATGAGGTGTTGGCCGAGATGAAGGATAAGTTGGTGGGAGCTGACAATTACAAGCGCTTTGGTGACAGATTCCCATTGCTCATCAAGTTTATCGATGCACGTCAGGACCTGTCAATTCAAGTACATCCTGACGACGAGACTGCCCACAGACAAGGCAAACCGATGGGAAAGACCGAGATGTGGTATGTGATGGATTCCGATGAGAACGCCTCGCTGAAGGTGGGACTCAAAAAGAAGATCACTCCAGAGGAATACGCCCAAATGGTGGAGGATGACACTATCTGTGATGCCCTCGGTAACTACAAGGTGAAGAGCGGTGATTGCTTCTTCATTCCGGCAGGACGAATCCATGCCATCTGCAGTGGTTCGTTCATAGCCGAAATACAGCAGACAAGTGACGTCACATACCGTATATACGACTACAAGCGCAAGGACAAGAACGGCAACTATCGCCAGTTGCATACCAAGGAAGCTGCCGAGGCCATCGACTACACTGTGCTCGACAACTACCGCACGGAATATACTCCCGTGAAGAACGAGGCAACGCCTCTTGTTTCATGCCCTCTGTTTACTACTGCAGTGTATGATCTCAGTGAACCGATGACACTCGACTATACTGAACTCGACTCCTTTGTGATACTCATCGCTCTAAAGGGTGAGGGCACTATTCTCACGTCAAGTGGCGAGACATTCT
>CALZMK010000209.1 GCA_945788545.1 uncultured Prevotella sp. | reverse complement strand
TGCGATACCCACGACGTTACTCTTAAGAAAAAGAATATGACTGTTGTTGAAAGAAATTTTTTAAGATTACTGAGAAGCGGCACGTTTGGTGACGATACTCCTATCGAACCAATGTCGCAATGGAAATGGGAACGTCTTTATCAGATGGCTCTCATGCATGGAGTCGCTGCCCTCGTATATGACGGGATAAGAAGCAGAAAGGACGAATTCTTTATCAACCTCACCAATGAACAGAGGGAGGCTTGGCGAAGAATGGTGGATGAGGCCGAAGAGAAAAGCCGACAGATGAACATATTGACGGCAAGACTGATGGAGGAACTCAATCACCGGAGCACACGACCTATCCTACTGAAAGGACAGGCCATCGCCACTCTATACAACCAACCTCTGCACCGCACCAGCGGCGATTGCGACATCTTCTTCCCTCTCGACCCGCAAGGCAAAAAAGCCGACGACTGGGCAAAGGGAAATGCCGACAACAAGACCACAACGGAAAAGGGAGTGACACAGTATATGTGGAAGGGAATGAAGGTGGAACACCATCACCGGATGTTGAAGCTCACCAACATGTTCCTCAACAGAAACTTGCAACAGATTGTGAATCAGGAAATAAGATGCTGCGATTCCACTTATATATATATTGACGGGATAAAAATCGAGACCCTGCCACCAACTCTCAACCTTCTATACACGATGGTGCGCATAGCAAAATACATTCTGAACGACGGAGTGAGTCTGAAACAGATTGTCGAATTGGGAATGATACTGCGCAAGATTGGCAATAAGGTGGATTTCATCAAACTGCAACAATGGATTGACAAGTTGCACATGGGCGAGATGGCTCAACTGGAGGGAGCCCTGCTGAAGGGACTCATGAACTTCACAACCGACGAGATTCCATTTATGAGCCCTAATAAGAAGGACGACATATCGGCAATCATGAAAGATATATTCAACTTGAAGGGCAACCATACATACGACTGGTTTTTCACCCAGGGAAAGAATGTCTTTGTGAGCACCAACAACAAGAGTGCGATGATGTGGCACATCAACCACAGCCGACGCTTCTTCCGCTATTATCCAAGTGAAACGGTGACAAACTTCATAACGTCGTTCGCCCACTCACTGTCTCATATAGAAGAATAAAAAAATGAAATACTACGAAACAGAATTTACAATTACAGGGCCCGTGGAACTTATCCAAGACGCGCGCGACCTGTTGGCTGCAATGTCCGGCGAGGTGGGATATGAATCGTTTGAGGATACTACTACAGGACTTAAAGGATACATTCAACAAGACTTGTATGAAGAGAATGCTATTGCTGAGATAATTGCCGAATTCCCGTTTGAGAACATAAAGGTGGATTTCACCACCAGCGAGGCGGAATACCGCGACTGGAACGAACAATGGGAGAACGAGGGATTCATGCCTATTTATATCACGGATGATTGTGTGGTGCATGATGGTCGCCACCTGCCCGAATATCCCGCAATGACAATGGTGGAGATTGACGCGAAACTGGCATTCGGTACGGGTACTCACGAGACTACCAAGATGGTGGCAAGACAACTTATCAACGAGAATCCCAAGGGAAAGCGTGTTCTCGACTGCGGATGCGGAACAGGAATATTGGGTATCATAGCCCTCAAAATGGGTGCCAAGAGTGTGGTGGGATATGACATCGACGAATGGAGTGCCGACAATGCTCGTCATAATGCGGTGATCAACGGAGTTGGAGATGATTACGACGCACGACTCGGTGATGCGGGAATACTTGAACCATCATTGGAATTTGACATCATACTTGCCAATATCAACCGTAATATCCTCATTGCCGACATGCCCAAATGGCAACCCCTCCTGGCAAAGGGCGGAAAACTTATCATCAGCGGATTTTACTCGTCGGATGTCGAGGCACTTGTTGGCAAGGCCACAGAATTGGGACTTTGCCTTGAAGCAAGGCAAAAGGACGGCGATTGGGAAGCGATTACTTTTAGGAATGAGGGATTAGGAATTAGGAATTAGGAATTAGAAATAAGGAATTATTTCTGGATGGTGAGACGACGGAGGTCGTAGAAGCTACCGTTGTAGATATTGAAATCCACATAGCCACTTATACCTGGAAGTTTTCCGCAGTCAGTGTGCTGCCAAAACTTCCACTGTCCATTATATTCCACCTTATCCACATAATAATGGGCTATCCAATAAGGATAGTCGTCGAACACCTTGTCGCTCAGGTATTTCATCTTAAATTTATAATAGGTGTAAATAATCGGTTTGACGCCATACTCCTCCTCCACTATATCAAGCCATGTGAGTATGCTTTTCTTAAACTCCTCGTCGGTTTGGTTCTTGGGTTTATGCTCCACATCAAGCACAGGGGGAAGGTCGCCTGCCTCCAACTTGACATTCTTGATGAAATACCTTGCCTGAGCCTCAGCTGGGGAATAAACACTATAAAAATGGTATGCGCCACGAATGAATCCATACTCGCGTGCATTATAGAAATTGTCGATGAAGTTCTCATCAATCTTACTGGAACCCTCGGTGGCCTTGATCATCACGAAACGCACGGGGCACTTCTCTATCATACCGTTGTTCTTCAATTTCTCCCAATCAATCTCACCCTGATAATGACTTATGTCGATGCCGTGAATCTCATAGCCCTCGGGATAAGATACATCACCATAAAGGGCACGCCAACGGAATCCGAACGGCGAGACAAAGAAATAATAGAAGAAATAAACATAAAGGAGGACAACGACAGAACCGCCGAACCACCATGCCCATCCGGGCATACGCTGTAAAACACGTAAAAGTACGCCGGGACGTTTCCGGCGTACTGTACTCGTGTATCTTTTTTTACGTGTTTTCTGAGGCATACGCGATTATGCTTGCTCGAGGGCGAGAGTCTTGGT
The DNA here is from genome assembly GCA_945788545.1 of uncultured Prevotella sp. The sequence goes on along the minus strand of CALZMK010000209.1, from coordinate 1,389 downwards.
AGGCTGGTCGCAAACCTCTGTTGGTCCCCAATACTGGATAGGACCGGGATAAACATAAGCAGTCTCGCGAGCCCATACGTCACGCTTGGATGCAAACTCCTTGAAGGGTGCACCATCGAGCTCAACAAGAGCCTTGCGGATAACCGGCTTCATCTCACCGTTGCGGCGCTCCATGTTCATCATCATAGTGATAGGCACACCACCTGCAATCCACTGGTCGGCAGGAGCTGTTGTGTTCTTTACGATTGCCATGTAACCAGTCTTACCATTGGCGATGAGCTGAGCGGCACTTGTGCCGAGAGCATAGCAGTAATCGGCGTCGAAGTTAGAAGGAGCTGCGCAGCGTCCCTCATAACCGAAGAAGTGGTGCTGGGCGGCAAACTTACCAACATACTTGCCTTCCTTCTTCATCTCGGCAAGACGAGCCTCGCACATTGCAGAGAGTAGCTTCTCGGTCTCGATGAGCGATACCTGTACGTTTCCGTGCGGGTCGCGGTCGAGTGAGAGCTGGCGTGCCACGTCGGCAGGCAGAGTCTCGAATGTAGCGGCATTCTCCTTTGAGAGGTGCTCGATGATATACTTGCGCTGAGCGTCCTTGTCGAGATCCTTATAGTCGGCACCATGAGCTGCGAGCAGGTCGTTGAGCTCCTGGATAAGGCGACCAATGGCGGGGATGAACTCGATAAGTCCCTCGGGAACGATAACTGTACCGAAGTTGTTTCCGTCCTCAGCACGCTTGGCGATAATCTGGCAGAGGTCGTCAACAATCTGGTTGAGGGTCATGTCCTTCTGCTCAACTTCCTCGCTCACGAGGCATACGTTGGGCTGGCACTGGAGTGCGCACTCAAGGGCGATGTGGCTTGCTGAACGGCCCATCACCTTGATGAAGTGCCAATACTTGCGTGCCGAGTTGCAGTCGCGCTCGATGTTACCGATAAGTTCTGAATATGTCTTGCATGCTGTGTCAAAACCGAATGATGTCTCGATCTGCTCGTTCTTGAGGTCGCCGTCGATGGTCTTGGGGCAACCAATCACCTGGATACCGTAGTTCTTGGCAGCATAGTACTCTGCGAGAACGCAGGCGTTGGTATTTGAGTCGTCACCACCGATGATAACAATGGCTGAAAGATTGAGTTCGCGGGCAATCTCAAGTCCCTTCTCAAACTGCTCTACCTTCTCAAGCTTGGTACGTCCAGAACCAATCATGTCGAAACCGCCAGTGTTGCGATATTCATCGATAACCTCCTTGGTGAGCTCTTTGTAATTGTGGTCAACAAAACCGCCAGGACCAAGGATGAAACCGAAAAGACGGTTCTCGGGGTTGAGACGCTTGATCTGGTCGAACAAACCAGTGATTACATTGTGACCGCCAGGAGCCTGACCACCGCT
>CALZMK010000208.1 GCA_945788545.1 uncultured Prevotella sp. | reverse complement strand
TACAGCATTACAATAACATGCACACGTTATTGTAATGCTGTAATTGTAATGGTACATAGTGGAATCAGTAAAAGACAGATTGATTTCAGAAAGATTTAACCTATTCATGAAATGACCACATTGATTTGGTTCTTTTGCATTTCCTCAAACTCTCTTCTCGCATCTTCTTCGAATTTGCGTTTCCTTTCTACAGCCCTTTTAAAAGCTGCTATATACTCTTCCTTCGTTTTCAAATTGAATGTTGCCATAATCTTTTTTGAGTGCAAAGATACAGCATTTTTTCAAATAATATACAAGAAAAAAAGAAAAATTACGCTGAATCAATAAAAAAACGGCGACATCTTACCATTTTGGTGATGCCGCCGATAGAATTTATGTATTCTCTAATTAGTTGAAAATATAACGAACTGAGAATTGTACTGAATATGTAGAGTTGAAGCTCGTGTAGTTTGAGTATGTACTTGTAAGAGCTTCCTTACCATTACGCTGGAACTGGAACGAACCATCTTTCGAGTTGTACTTCAACAATGATGTATTGTTAACAGTCTTGTAAAGTCCCCAGCTGTGGTTAAGCAAGTTTGCAAGGTTTTTGATGTCAATACCAAACTGGAGGGTATTCTTCTGTCCACCCACTTTCAGATAGAAATTCTGGGCAAACTTAAAGTCAAGCTGATGATGCCAAGGCATAACTGCACCACCACGTTCTGCATACTCACCCTTGTGATTCTTTAAATAATCATCCTGGTTGATATAGTTCCAGAAATCGTTCTTCTGCTGTTCAGCTGTATAAGTTTCCTTGCCATTTGCTCCAGTAAATGTATAATCAGAGAATGTCCATCCATTGAGTGCCTCACGAGACTCCGGGATAAAAATTAGATTATTTGAACCATAGTCATTAACTACATTTGAAGTCAAAGTATAAGAATAGCGAGTAGAGCTATATCCACCTGCATATCCCATATTCATTCCCTCATAAACAAGACCAACCATAGTTCCGAAGTTCTTACCGTAGTCCTTATGGAAGGATGCAGAAATAAGAAGACGATTAGGCGCAACGTATGTACCATAACCAAGTTCCATATCATTATTTCCGTTGACCGAATAGCGGTTATTATAATATGCAGAGTTTACCTGATCACCGATTCCATCACCATACGAACGAGCCTTCGAATAAGTATAAGAAGCAGCAAGGTCAAGACCAAAACCAAATTTCTTTGCCAAAGAAGCAGTAATAGAATAGTAGTAGGCCTTCTTACCACCATTAGTAATCATATAGGCATCAGAACCTTGCTTAGAGAAAAGACGGCGCTTGTCACCTGGAGCCAATTCAATATAAGAAGTTCCATCCCAATAGCGACTCAAGTTAGTCACTACTGCTGGATTATAGTCACGGCTGTAGATACCCTCAAGAGAGAAATCAATGTCAAGCGGAAGTTTTGCATCCAATGCCAATGAAGTCTTCCAAGTTGAATTCATCTTAAGGTCTGTGTCAATAATAGTTGGATTGGAAGGAGCAGCCACCTTAGGATCGAGAGTCAGGTCCTTAAGCTGATCAGGTACAGAAACATGGAAATTGGGTTGTCCACCAGTAGCATCTGAAGCCTTATTATAATAATAAGTGTACTGACCACAACCAGAGTTACCCACTGCAGATACAAGCCATACAAATGGAAGACGACCTACATAGTATCCAGTACCTCCACGAAGAACGAGTGAGCGGTCGCCAAGGATATCCCAGTTAAATCCGACACGAGGTGAAACAGTCAAAGCTTTGCTTGGAAGCTGGTCTGTTGCATAGCTAACTTCGTTACCGCTGTTCTGCTTAAACTTAATTGCGGCAAAGGCCTCATTATAGTTATCCTTGAGTGCGGGATACATTGGGATTTCGAAACGGAGTCCGGCAGTCATTCTGAATCTATCCGAGAAGTTCAACTGATCCTGAAGATAGAATGACAGCTGATTATACTTCATCTTCGACTTAAACTGTCCCTCTCCATTCATTGGGAATGTCACACCGTATGCTGCTGGCTTGGCATCATTATAGAAATCATCGAGTGATGAATAAACATAATAACCGCCAGAAGCAGCACCAAAACCATTTACAGCCTCATTAGTCTCAAACTGAATACCTGCCAAGAAATTATTGATACCGGTTGAGTATGTAGCCTCGTCTGTTGCTACGAAAGTCTTCACTTCCCTAAGGTTTCCTGTGGTGAATGGATCTGGACCAAAAGAAGCATATACTGCTCCATCTTTAAGAATATCAACAGTTGGGAAATTTCCACCCTCCCATTCACGGGGTTCTTTCTGATATGAATAGGTAAGTCGGAGAGCATTATTTACATTTCCCCACTTTGAATTCCACTCGCCGGCAATAGATGAAAAGTCTCGAATCTGATAATACCTTGAACTCTCGAAATACAATCCGGCATTAGCATTACGACCAGACTTACTCTTACCAGCAGACAGACCATCACCACCTGGATAGATTGTTGTATCCTTGAACGGTGTAGTAGAAGAAGAAGGAGCTGAAGAATCTTTTGAGTGAGATTTCGAGAATCGAATGTTCACCTTGTTATTCTCATTGATGTTCCAGTCTAAACGAGCAAGGAACTTGTATGCAGGTGTGTCAAGTGAATAACCCTGATAGCGTCCAGGATTATAGTTATATTTTTCACCAAGATATGACACAAGTTTATCAAGGTCGCTCGCCAAAGGCCGATGTACGATACCAGAACTTGCATTCCAGTCTTCTGACTCAGAGGTTCTTGCCACTCCCGATGGGCCTGCTGAAACATTTGCTTCATACTCGCCATTGACAAAGAAGAACAGCTTATCCTTAATAATCGGGCCACCTAATGTAGCACCATAAGTAGTCGTATGCGACTGGTTGCGAGTAAGTTCATAGTCATCTACCTTATTACCACGCAAATGCACATTTGTTGTATATAAATAGGCAGAACCCTTAAACTGATTAGTACCGCTCTTAGTAACAGCGTTGATAGCACCACCAGTAAATCCACTGAGACGAACATCAAAAGGAGTTGATGAAACAGAAAGCTGATCGAGAGCGTCCAAAGAGATAGGAGAACCGTTGCCTGGAAGGTTACTACCTATACCAAATGCATTGTTAAATGCAGCACCATCGACAGTTACATAAGACTGACGGTAGTTACCACCAGCTACAGCGAATCCGCTTCCAACATTTGCACCTTGAGGAGTCAGTTTGAGAATGTCGTTCATACTGCGACTGACAGTAGGAACAGCCTCGATACGAGCGGCATCAAGATTGGTTGTTGCTCCTGCACGGTCGGTTCTCATATTGCTACGACGTGAACCAGAAACAATTACTTCATCAAGAAGTTCAGCCCCCTCTTTGAGTTGTCCATCAATAATTGTGTTCTGTCCCAAAGACAATGTAACATTCTTAATTGACTTTGTGTTGTAGCCAACGTAAGAAATTTCCATGCTGTAAGGGCCGCCTGGGCGCATACCCTGAATAGAATAACGACCATCTTGATTGGTCACTGCGCGATAGACAGTACCTGAAGGCTCATGAACAACCTTAATAGTTGCACCAATAATGTCTTCACTGCCTGAAGTCACTTTACCACTCACACTGGAAGTGGTTACCTGTGCCACTGCTGATGAAATCATCAGCATCATAGCGGCAATCATAACATACAGTTTCTTCTGCATAAAAATAATACCTATTAGTTAAATTTAAGTCTTATAGGACAATTTTTGCCCTATATTTATGATTTTCGCTGCAAAATTAACTAAATTTTCCGATAAACGTATTTCAAAAGTGTTAAAAATGCACTTTTTATACAGAAATAATGCTATTTGTCTATATATCAGGTTATTTTTTGCTTAATTTTCCTGTTTTGAGGAATGATTTATACACCGACATCTTCACCGAGTTAGTGGCATGGTCGAAGAGTACGGAAGGATTAACCCTATTGCCGTTGACATGCAACTCGAAATGAAGATGAGCAGTTGTGGCACGTCCCGTCTGTCCTGTGAGTGCAATCACCTGTCCTGCCTTAACCTTGTCGCCCACATTCACGAGATTCTTGGAGTTATGGCTATACCAAGTCTCGAGTCCATTCTCATGACGTATCTTGATGAGATTGCCGTATGCAGCATATTTCTGCGACATAATGACCTCGCCATCAAAAGCCGCAAGGATATTGTCATTTGGGCGGGTCTTGATATCCACTCCTGTATGCGGTCTGCCTCCTCGTCGCCCATAGGCACTGATTACCTTGGCTCCGGGTAAGGGATAGAATGCTATTTCCCTATTCTTG
>CALZMK010000207.1 GCA_945788545.1 uncultured Prevotella sp. | reverse complement strand
GCGAATGATTCTCTGAATTTCTTCATATTGCTGTTCCTCCTTATCTTACAAAGTCATTGAAATGAGTCTGTCGGTCGATGAATCCGCACTCCAACATCAGTCGGTTGGCACGTTCCACCTCCTCCTTATACAACTTGAAGGGAGCCTTGCCCGTCTTGTCCTTCTGCAGTCGCAGTATCTCGCGCAGCATGAGCTTCTGCAGCATCCTGTTGGTAGATATCTTATAGCGATGCACATAGTCCATCACTATCTCCAATGCCTCGTCGGGATGGGCGTGACACCACTCCCAGCCCCGGCGCGAGGCACGAGCGAAGCGCTGGGCCGTGTCCTTGTGCGATTTGTAGTAGGCGGCGGTGGTGTAAAGACCGTCGTCGGGGATGTCGTAGCCATGGTCGGCAAAGCGATAGACGCTGTTGGCATCGAGGCGCACGTTCGACTGCTTGAGCAGGATGTATTCGTTGTAGCTCATGGCGAGCGTGGCGTCGATGGCTCCCGAGAGGAAGAGCGACACGTTGTTGGTGAAGCGGATGAAGTGGTAGTCGAGCAGCTCCTTCTGGTTGAAGATCATCCCCACGAGCGAGAATCCCGCATTCCATTTGCCCACCTTGGCGCCCTTCATCTTGAGGGGATTGCGGCCGTCGCGACCCACAATCACCGTACCGTTGTGGCGCGATGTCTGCAGGATGTTCACTATGTCGGTGCCCCAGTCGCGGATTTTGATGGCGTCGAGCAGTTGGTTGGTGATAAACTGGCACTTGCCCTCCTTGAGCAGCACGTGCGACGACTGCGAGTTGCTGGGGAAGATGATGCTCACGTCGAGCCCTTCGTCCTTGAAGAATCCCTTCTCCTTAGCCACGAAATAGCCGGCAAACTGTGCCTGCGCGTTCCATTGCGGAGCGAAGGTCACCTTGGTCTGGGCGTGCATTGTGGCAGCCGTCAGCCATACTGTCATTAAGAATAATAGTCTTTTCATATTTTTATTTATGTTTCGTATATATCAATTTTTGTAGTTAAAAGGAGTTATAAGAAGTTATCGCTCCCGGTGGTCGCTAAGGAAGATAAAGGACAATAGTATAATCTATGCTTAAACATATGTCATCTATCTCCTTTTATCTCCTTTTATCTCCTTTTATCTCCTTTTTACTACTTCCTCAAATCATATCTGCCTCTCCGCCAACTGATAGAACAGGCCGCGCTTGGCCATGAGCTCGTCGTAGGTGCCCTCCTCGGCAATCTCGCCCTTGTCGAGGACGATGATGCGCGAGCAGTTGCGTATGGTGCTTAGTCGGTGGGCGATGACGATGCGCGTGCAGTCGAGTCGGTCGATATTCTCAGCCACTATGCGCTGCGAGATATTGTCGAGCGCACTTGTCGCCTCGTCCATCAGCAGGATGGTGGGGTGGGCAATCAGGGCGCGGGCGATGAGGAGGCGCTGCTTCTGTCCGCCACTGAATCCCTGGTTGCCCTCGCTCACGATGGTGTGCATCTGCATGGGCATCTCGCGGATGTCGTCGGCAATGCCCGCCTTCTCGGCAGCCGCCCAAGCCTCGTCGATGGTGCTGTTGGGAGCCGTGACGGGGATGTTGCTGAAGATGTCGCCCGCAAACAGACTGCCGCCCTGCAGACAGGTGCCGGCGCAGACTGGTCTTGTCGCATTTGGCGAGGTCGTAGTTGTCGTAGAACACTCCTCCCGCCTGTGGATGCTCGAATCCCAAGAGCAGACGGAGCAGGGTGCTCTTGCCGCATCCCGACGCTCCCACTATCGCCACATATTCGCCGGGATTGATCTTGAGGTTGAAATGGCGGAAGAGCCAGTTGCCGTCGTTGTTATAGCGGAACGAGAGGTCGCTCACCTCGATGCTGCCGCTGAGATATTGCACCTGGGGCGCGTCGGGGGTGAGTTCGGGCATGGTGTTGAGCACCGGTTCGGCTATCTTTATCAGCGGACTGACCTGGGCGATGTCGGGGATGATATTGATGATGGCAGTGAGGGCGGTGGCAATCATGCCGTAGGCCACACTGAAGGCGATGAAGTCCGACATGCTGACGTGGGTCTCGATGGCATACCACCAAATGACTGCGAGACTGCCCGTCTGACACAGGGCGATGAGCGCGGGCATGATCTTCACCCATATCGAGGGATTGTAGGAGATATGGGCGCAGTGGCGATAGAGGTCGAGCCACTTGGTGAAGACTCGTTTCTCCGACCCCGTGAGCTTGATTTTTTGTATGCCGGCAAACATGTTATACTCCATTCCGTCGAGCATCGACTTGTGTTCGGCAAGTTCACGCTCCTCGTTGTGCATCTGTATGGCATACACCACAAGCAATGTCAGCTGGATGAAGAGCAGGACGAGTGAGGGCAACAGCAGCGACTTGGCATAGACGAGTATCTGGAACACGTAGATGACGGAGAAGATAACGGTGATAAGCGCTCCGAGGATGGTGTTGTTGGCAAGCGAACAGAGTTGGCGTATCGACGTGACGCGGTTGGTGATTTCGCCCGACGAGTATTTCCAGAAGAAGGTGGTGTCGAGGGTGAGGATGCGTGCCATCACCGCACTCTGTAGATTGATGCCGAGGATGTCCTTGAGGCGCAATATGAGTTTGTTGCGCATCACCTCAATGAGTGCCGTTCCCACAACGACTCCTCCGAAGAGGGCTGCCACGGGAAAGAGGTCGAAGAGGATGCCATTAGGTATGATGCTGTTGAAAATCTGTTTGTTGATGAACGGGATAAACATGCCGAAGAGGCTCACCACAAGGGCTGTGGAGAGAACGGCTGTAATGGCAGAAGTGGGCAGGATGTGGAGGGCATATTTCACGAGGTCGATACCCTTGAGGGGGCGTGGGGGCAGGGCGTGATAGAAGGTGAGGGCAAGCGGTTTGACGTTCTTCATGAGTTCGGCATCCACCTTGCGCTCCTCGCCGTTGGGGAAGATGCACTTATATCCAAACACCCATTTGCGTGGGAGAAAGAGCAGCATGTTGCCGTCCTTATCCTGTCCTAATTTCGCGCCGATGGTCATCTTCCACCACGGGCCTTCGAGCTCCACCCTGCGCTGCATGATGCCCCGTGGGCGGAGTATCTGTTCGAGTTGTTCGTCGGGGGTGAGGAATCCGTCGTTGTCGAGGATATAGTCGCTGACGCCCAGGTGTTCCAGCAGACGATGGAGCACACGGTCGCCTGAGCCCCGTGTGGACCCTCTGTCCACCTTGAAGCCCATATCGGCGGCGGCGTCACCGAACACTTCCCTTAGTGCCGCCGTCTCGCGTTCCTGTCGTTTATTTATCTGTTCGTCGAATAACATTATCTTTTTAAAAAAGCCGTGTCAATCCGTGCCTAAAATCCTAATTTCTAATTAATTCCGCGTACGCCCCGCCTTGGGCGATAAGCTCATCGTGGGTGCCACGCTGAACGATGCGGCCCTTGTCCATCACGATAATCTCGTCGCAATCGCGGATGGTGCTCAGTCGGTGGGCGATGACGATGGTGGAGGCACCGCATTGACGGATGCTCTGCATCACCTCGCTCTCCATCACCGTGTCGAGCGCACTCGTAGCCTCGTCGAGGATGAGAATCACCGGCTCGCGCGCCAGTGCCGTGGCAATCTCAAACCTCTGCCGCTGTCCGCCCGAGAAGTTGCCGCCACCCTTTACGAGTCGCGTGTTGAATCCCCTGGGGCGTGATATGATGTCGTCGCGTATGCCGGCATCGATACATGCCATCGTCATGGTGAAATCCTCGATGGAGTGGTCCCACATCTTGATGTTCTCGGCGATGGTGTCGTCGAAGAGCACCACGTTCTGGTCGATACATGCCACAGAGTTGACAAACTCGTCGCGGGAGATGTCACGGCTGTTGCGCCCATCGAAGAGAATCTCTCCGCTCCAAGGCTGATAGAGCCCCGTGAGGAGTTTTGCAATCGTGCTCTTGCCGCAGCCCGAGGCACCCACGATGGCAACGCTCTTGCCGGGGTGGAGGGTCATCGAGAAATCACGTATCAGAGGGTCGGCACTCAGACTATATCCGAATGTCACGTTCTTCATCTCAATCATTCCTCCTAACTTGGCATTGTGCGTGGGGTTCTCTCCCTTGCCAGTCTGTTCGGCGGGGTAGGCCATCACGTCGTCGATACGCTCCATCTGGGAGCGCATCTCGAGAACGGTGGTGGAGCCTTGCATAAGTCCCATGGCGGGTTTCATAAACTCAGCCATGAATCCCTGGAACGCCATCAGCATACCGATGGAGAACTGTCCGTTGAGGATGAGTGCGGCACCGAGGATGAGGATGAACGAGTTGGCGAAATGACCGAAGACGAAGGGCC
>CALZMK010000206.1 GCA_945788545.1 uncultured Prevotella sp. | reverse complement strand
GCTGCGTTGTTGGCAGAGAACAATACCGACGATAATGACAACTGGGACTTGCCATCCGACCATAAGCCATACGTAATTCTCGTAGTGGGAGTGAATGGAGTGGGAAAGACCACTACCATTGGTAAACTGGCATATCAATTCAAGCAGGCTGGCAAGAAAGTGTATCTCGGTGCTGCCGACACATTCCGTGCAGCTGCCGTGGAGCAGTTGTGCATATGGGGCGAAAGAGTAGGGGTGCCAGTCATCAAGCAGCAGATGGGAAGCGACCCTGCTTCCGTGGCTTTCGACACCCTGAGTAGTGCCAAGGCTAATGGAGCCGACGTGGTGCTCATCGACACTGCCGGACGCCTGCACAATAAGGTGGGACTCATGAACGAGCTCAAGAAAATCAAGGAGGTGATGAAGAAGGTGCTGCCCGAGGCTCCCGACGAAGTGATGCTCGTGCTCGACGGTAGTACAGGACAGAACGCTTTTGAGCAGGCAAAACAGTTCTCGGCTGTCACTCAGATTACTTCGCTCGCCATCACCAAGCTCGACGGTACGGCAAAAGGTGGAGTGGTAATAGGCATCAGCGACCAACTCAAGGTTCCCGTGAAGTATATCGGTTTGGGAGAGAAGATGGAAGATCTACAGCTCTTCAACAAAAGCCAATTCGTGGACTCTCTTTTCAAAATGGACAAATAAGCCTCGCTCTATCATAAATGAAGAAGAATACGATAGATATCATCACAATGGGTTGCTCAAAGAATCTCGTTGACAGCGAGACGCTTATGAGTATGTTCGAAGCCAAGGGCTATCATTGTGTGCACGACAGCAAGAAACCGACAGGGGAGATTGCTGTCATCAATACATGCGGATTTATTCAGGATGCAAAGGAGGAGAGTATTAACACTATCCTCGAATTTGCACAGGCAAAAGAGGAGGGAAAACTGAAAAAACTGTTTGTGATGGGATGCCTGTCACAAAGATACCAAAAGGAACTCGAAGCAGAGATTCCACAGGTGGATAAATTCTATGGCAAGTTTAATTACAAGCAGTTACTTGCCGATCTGGGCTCTCCAATGGACACTTGCAGTGTAACAAGGCATATCACAACGCCTCGACATTATGCCTATCTCAAGATAAGCGAGGGATGCGACCGCCACTGTGCATATTGCGCCATTCCCATCATCACCGGCAAGCATGTGAGCCGACCAATGGACGAGATTCTGCAGGAGGTGAGACAGTTGGTGGCCGACGGAACAACAGAGTTTCAGGTGATTGCACAGGAACTTACATATTATGGTGTGGATATCGACGGAAAGCAGCATATTGCAGAACTGGTGGAACATATGGCCGATATACCAGGTGTCAAGTGGATAAGATTACATTATGCCTATCCCACACATTTCCCATGGGAACTGCTCAGAGTGATGAAAGAGCACGACAATGTGTGCAAATACCTCGATATCGCCTTGCAGCATGTTTCTGACAATATGCTGTCGAGAATGAAGCGTAATGTCACCAAGGAAGAGACTTACCGGCTCATCGAACGTATGCGCGAGGAGGTGCCGGGAATTAATATCCGAACAACATTAATGGTGGGATTCCCTGGCGAGACCGAGGACGACTTCAATGAACTGATGGAGTTCACGCGATGGGCACGTTTCGAGCGTATGGGAGCATTCGCTTATTCAGAGGAAGACGGTACGTATTCTGCTGACAACTATGAAGATGACGTGCCCGAGGATGTCAAGCAGAGAAGACTTGGCAAACTCATGGCTTTGCAGCAGGAGATTAGTGCGGAAATCGAGGCCGAGAAGGTGGGACAGGTGCTCAAGGTGGTGATCGACCGCAAGGAGGGTGGCTACTATGTCGGCAGAACTGAATTCTGTTCGCCGGAGGTTGACCCCGAGGTGCTCATCCCCGTAGAGGAACGCCTCTTGAAAGTGGGAAGATTCTATAATGTGAAGATAGTGGATTCTGAGGAATTTGACCTTTATGGCACTACATTAATAAATTAATAAACCAGAGTATGAACAACAAGGATTTCATTTCACGCTTAGCTCAGCGCACCGGATACAGTCAGGTGCCTACGCAGAGAATGGTGACCAACGTGATTGATGCCATGAGCGATGCATTCCAGGATGGAGACAGTATTGCTATTGATGGCTTTGGACTCTTTGAGGTGAAAAAGAAAATGGAAAGGGTGATGGTGAGTCCCACCACCCAGCAACGTATGCTTGTGCCTCCAAAACTGGTGCTTGCATTCAAGCCTATTGCGGCATGGAAAGAAAGAATCAAGAAGGGAGGGGATGCTGATGAGTAAGTTGAATATTTATGATTTGTGTTCCGTACTTGTTGCCAAGAACGGACTTGACGACAAGGAGTCGCATCGTTTTATCAAGGCGATGTTTGACATAATACAGGAAGGCCTCGACGAGGACAAAATTGTCAAGGTGAAAGGCCTTGGCACATTCAAGATAATTGAGGTGGACGATCGCGAGAGCATCAATGTCAACACTGGCGAAAGAGTGCTCATTGAGGGGCATTCCAAACTCACATTCACTCCCGACAGTGTGATGAAGGAAATAGTCAATAAGCCCTTCTCCCAATTTGAGACAGTTATCCTCAACGAAGGTGTTGATTTCCCGGAGCCGGCAATCTCCGAGGAGTCAGCAATCTCCGAGGAGCGGGCAGATAATACCTCCGAATTGTCCGATGCCTCCGAATTGTCCGAAAATCCTGGCTCATCTGATGATTCTCTCATAGATAATTCCGGCTCATCCGATGATTCCCTAATAGATAATTCCGGCTCATCCGATAATCTTCCCTCCGATGCTCCCATCGTAGAGTTCTCGGATGATGCCCCCAATAATATCAATGAAGAATCAGCTCCTTCGGATGAATCTCCTGTAGAATCATCTCATTCTGATGAATCTCCCGTAGAATCCCCCCAGGATGCATCTTCTATAGAAGAATCTCCCCAAGATGACGACTCTTCAGAATCGCCCACTCCTATTGAAGATGACTCAGAAGATGACTCCGGCAACTCACCACTTCGTTGGATTTTGGCAAGTGTTGTCATCTTGCTCCTCATTCTCGGAGCGGCATATGGCGGCTATCTATATGGCAGATATGAAATCTCGGAGGAAATGGCCTACAAACAGATGAAGGCCGACCTGAAGACTGCAGAAATGACTGCAAAGAAGGCTGAGGCTGCCATGGCAAAGGACTCAGCATCTCAGCAGGTGGATGCCACAAAGATTGGTGCAATGTCTATCGACAAGGAATCAGATGAGGCCGATAAGGAGAAATCCGCAGATGAGGTTAAAAAGGATGAAGCCAAGGATGAAGTTTCCAAAAAAGAACAAGCTCCAAAGGCGGAAACCGTTAAGCAACAACCGGCAAAGGAAACCACAGACAAGTATGAGGCCAAAGATGCAAGGGTGAGAACCGGAGCTTATAGAATAATAGGTGAGGACAGGACCATAAAGGCAAAGGCAGGACAGACGGTGGAGGATATTGCCACACGAGCACTTGGTCCGGGAATGTCGTGCTATGTCGAGGTGTTTAACTCTATTGACGGCAAGAAAGCATTGAAGGAAGGACAAATAATAAAGATTCCAAAATTGGAACTTAAGAAAAGGAGATGACCAACATCTCCTTTTCTTATTGCAATACTCGCAATGAGTATTTGTTCGTTTATGTGCACGATTATTTGCACACTGTATTTTAATGTGCGCAATTTCATTGTAATTCGTACTAAAATACATTAAAAGTCCCATAAATTATTCTTTTTTTCGGATATATTGCATTATCTTTGCAGAAAAATATCCAAGTTGATATATTTATTTATTGAAATAAAAAATACGAAATAGAATGTTTGAAAATTTAAGTGACAGACTGGAACGCTCGTTCAAAATACTGAAGGGCGAAGGAAAAATTACCGAGATTAATGTGGCCGAGACTCTTAAGGATGTCCGCAGGGCTCTGCTCGATGCCGACGTAAACTATAAGGTGGCTAAGAGTTTCACGGATACGGTCAAGGCTAAAGCCTTAGGTATGAACGTGCTTGCTGCAGTCAAGCCAGGGCAGTTGATGGTGAAGATCGTTCACGACGAACTGGCAGAACTGATGGGTGGAAAGGCTGCCGAACTCAAATTGGAAGGCCGTCCTGCAATAATCCTCATGTCGGGACTGCAAGGTTCGGGTAAAACAACATTCAGCGGTAAACTTGCCAACTTGCTGAAAAACAAGAACCACAAGAAACCCTTGCTGGTGGCTTGCGACGTGTATCGTCCGGCTGCTATCGAGCAGTTGAAGGTCGTGGGTGAGACCGTTGGTGTGCCTGTTTATACCGAA
>CALZMK010000205.1 GCA_945788545.1 uncultured Prevotella sp. | reverse complement strand
AAACAAGAGATTAAAGACATAAATATAATAACATATTAGCGTTTGCTATTTATTCGGTTTACATCAGAAAATTTGGCGATTAGATGATTGTAACTACCTGGAATAAGTTCGCGAATGCCTGCGCAATGGCGTGGGCTGAACTTATCGGTAGTTACGGGTTACGCCAAATACCTCTGATGTAAGATAAGGGAAGCACCACGCTTTCTTTGTGCCCTTACGTCAGTGGGTGTTTGCCGCAACCCGTAAAAACCTGAATAACAACGGTTCAGCGCTTATAACATTTTTATTCACGCTATTGTTATGCCCGACGAAATAGACATTCGTGAGGACTATATTGCCATGCTCGACGACGAGCTGCTCAATATTCTCCTCAAAGACCACACGACAAGCAAATCCGACGAGCAGCACAATATCTTCTGGGCAACCACCGACTATGAGCACTTGGGAGCCGGCTACCGGTATGGCGACGAGATAAAGGCGGAGCTTGTCACTGGCAGCCATGGCAAAGTGATACGTCCGCGAGTGCTGAAGTCGCTCGATGCCCAGAACGCCCGCTCCAAGGATATGGCGGAGGTGTTCACCCCGTCATGGATTTGCAATGCCCAAAACAATCTCATCGATGAGGCTTGGTTTGGGCGTAAGGACGTTTTCAATGTTGAAAACGACTGCCACACATGGACTGTCAATCCCGACAGGATCCAATTTCCCGACAACAAGACATGGTGCGACTATGTGCGCGACTGCCGACTGGAAATCACTTGCGGCGAGGCGCCGTATATCACCAGCCGATATGACACCACCACGGGAATCCCCATCCCAATAGAACAACGCATAGGACTGCTCGACCGCAAACTGAGGGTCGTAGGCGAGAACACCCATACTTCAGGCGAATGGCTTAAGGCTGCGCAAATGGCATATAAGTCAACCTACGCCTATGAATGGCAAGGCGACAGTCTGCTGCTTGCCCGCGAGGCTATGCTCTTCACCTTCATCGACAACTATCGCGCGAAATTCAAGGCGATGCCACTGAAGAAGTCAATGGAATATATCGCATATATCATCTCGTGGAATGCATGGCAGATGGACGGACTGAAGGGCGTTGTGCCCAACTCATGCAAGAATGGGGTGGAGATAGTGGAGCAAGACCTCTTCGACGAAATACGTCGCACGGTGGATTGCGCCGGATGCCGCGGAGGAGACATACGCAAGCACAACGGCAATTATTGCTACATCCGCAAATGGACCGACAGCGACTCGGCTAAAGACAGAATCAGATTTATTGACCTTATAAAAAACAGCTGACTATGGCAACATTCGAATCATCACTAAGACCAAAGCTCATCTATGTTTTTCGCATCAACGACAATGCCCATCACGGGGCGTTGAAGATAGGAGAGGCTACGGCCGAACTGGGCGCCGAATATTTCACGCCCAATAGTAAACTGCTGAATAATGCCGCCCGACAGCGTATCGACCAATACACCAAGACGGCGAGCGTGAGGTATGAATTGCTATATACCGAGGGAACGATGTTCACCGACGCCAAGGGAAACGTGTCGTCGTTCAACGACAAACAGGTGCACAATGTGCTCGAGCGCTCGGGAATAAAGAAGAAAGACTTCGGGATGAAGAACCAGGGAACGGAGTGGTTTGTCACCGACCTGCAGACTGTGAAAAACGCCATTGCCGCAGTGAAGGCCGGACGCAAGTCGCTCACGGGAAAGGAGATAAGCGACGAGCAGAACCCGATAGAATTCCGCCCCGAGCAGAACGAGGCTATCGACCGCACGCTAAAGCGATTCAAGCGAGGCAACCAGATGTTGTGGAATGCCAAGATGAGATTTGGCAAGACACTGTGCGCATTGCAGGTGGTTTGGGAAATGTATGCACAACGCACGCTCATCCTCACCCATCGTCCGGTAGTGGATGAGGGATGGTTTGAGGACTTTCAGAAGATATTCTTCGACGAGCCCGAATATCATTACGGTTCGCGCACCAAAGGTGAGGACTTCGACTCCCTCGAACGCCTTGCACGCAAAGGGGACAGTTATGTATATTTTGCGTCGATGCAAGACCTGAGAGGAGCAGCGATGGTGGGCGGAAAGTTTGACAAGAATGTCAAGATATTTAAGACGAATTGGGACATGCTTATCATCGACGAGGCTCACGAGGGAACAACCACCGACTTGGGACTAAACGTGATAGACACACTCATAAAAGCGAATACAAAGGTGTTGCGCCTGTCGGGCACTCCATTCAATCTGCTCGACGACTACAAGGAGGAGGAGATATTCACTTGGGACTATGTGATGGAGCAAAAGGCGAAAGCCGATTGGGATTTGACCCACATGGGCGATCCCAATCCCTACGAGTCGCTGCCGGCGATAAACATTTATACCTACGACCTTGGCTCACTGCTCGGTTCGGAATATTGCGACGACGAAAAGGCATTCAACTTCCGCGAGTTCTTCCGCACCAAAGACGACGGGCGATTTGTGCACGACCGCGATGTGGATAATCTGCTCAACCTCCTTTGCCGAAAGGATGAGGACAGTCTTTATCCCTATTCCAACGCTGAATTCCAAAGCATCTTCCGACACACGCTGTGGGTGTTGCCGGGAGTGAATGCTGCCAAGGCATTGAGCGAGAAGTTGAGGAATCATAATGTGTTCGGAAATTTCACTGTGGTGAACGTAGCCGGAAACGGTGACGAGGACGAGGAAAACGATGAGGCATTGCAGATGGTGAACAAAGCCATAGGCCCCGACCCCGACAAGACATACACCATCACTCTGACTTGCGGACGACTGACAACGGGAGTGAGCGTAAAACCGTGGACTGCCGTGTTCATGATGTCGGGCACGTTCTCCACGTCGGCCGCAAGTTATATGCAGACAATATTCAGAGTGCAGACACCGTTCACCTGCCACGGAAAGATGAAGACCAACTGCTATGCCTTCGACTTTGCGCCCGACCGCACATTGCGCGTGTTGGCAAAGGTGGCGAAGGTGTCGGCAAAGGCTGGAAAGACGAATGACGAAGACCGCAAGATACTTGGCGACTTCCTCAATTTCTGTCCGATTATCAGTATCGAGGGTTCGCAGATGAAACCCTACGACGTTAAGTCGATGATGGCCCAGTTGAAGAGGGCACAGATAGAGGCAGTGGTGCAGAATGGATTTGAGGATGGTGCGCTATACAATGACGAACTGCTGAAACTCACCGAGGTGGAATTGCAGGACTTCAAGGACTTGAAGGGAAAGATTGGTACGACGAAGGCAATGGCTAAGACTGCCGACATCGACGTGAACAACCAAGGATTCACCAATGAGGAATATGAGGAAAAGGAGCGACTGGAGAAGAAGAAAAAGAAGGAGTTGACAGAAGAAGAGCGCCGCCGTCTGGAGGAATTGAAGAAGAAGACCAACGAGCGCCAGAATGCCATCTCCATCCTGCGTGGCATCAGTATCCGCATGCCTTTGCTCATCTATGGTGCCACATTAAAGAACGAGGACGACGAAATCACCATCGACAACTTTGCCGACATTGTTGACAAGGATTCCTGGGCTGAGTTTATGCCCAAGGGTGTGACCAAGCAAGTGTTCCGCAAGTTCAAGAAATACTATGAGGCCGACATATTCCGCGAGGCGGGCAAGCGTATCCGTTCGATGGCCCGTGCGGCTGACAATCTCACTGTGGAAGACCGCATAGAGCGCATCTCATCGATATTCAACACATTCCGCAATCCCGACAAGGAGACGGTGCTCACGCCTTGGCGCGTGGTGAACATGCATCTCGGTGATTGTCTTGGAGGCTATTGTTTCTATGACGAGCAATACGCAAAGATGCTTGATGTGCCGCGATATATTGACGGGGGAAAAGTGACCGGGGATGTATATGCCACGGATAGTAAGGTGTTGGAAATCAATTCCAAGAGCGGTCTTTATCCCTTGTTTGTGGCATACAATATCTATCGTCGTCGTGTAGAGGAAGCCAAGCGCAAATATGGAGAGGTGGATCGCGGTTTTGCTCTCAGTCTTTGGGATGCCACGATAGAGCAGAACATCTTTGTGATATGCAAGACTCCAATGGCTCGTGACATCACGAGGCGCACGCTCGTGGGCTTCCGCAACACCCAGGTGAATGCCCAATATTATAAAGATTTAATTGAAGTAATTAAGAACAATCCAGCGACGTTCGTCAATGAAGTCCGCGACGGCCGCCGCTTTTGGAAAGCAAACAATAATGACCACATGAAATTTAATGCAATAGTAGGTAATCCGCCGTATCAGGTGATGGATGGGGGACATGGCTCCAGTTCAAAATCCATATACAATGAATTTGTAACTATA
>CALZMK010000204.1 GCA_945788545.1 uncultured Prevotella sp. | reverse complement strand
ATGGCAGTGAACTCGACCGCCGAACTGGATGGCGACAACACCATAGGCAATCCCACCGAGGCTGCACTACTGTTGTGGCTGAAAGACCAGGGGGAGGATTACTCAAAACTCAGACAGAAGGCCGACGTAGTATGGCAACTGCCATTCTCGACCGAGCACAAGCACATGGCAACCATCACAGATATCGACGGACGGAGATATGTGATGGTGAAGGGTGCTCCCGAGATAGTGACCGCCCACTGCTCTATCAGCGACGAAGAAGCGCAGAAGATACAACAGCAGTTGCTCAACTATCAGATGCAGGCCATGCGCACATTAGCTTTTGCATATATGGAAATCAGTGGAGACACATCCACATTCGACCTGAAGAGCAGCGGAAAGGTTCTCACCCTGCAAGCCATTGCAGCCATCAGCGACCCTCTGAGAGAGGAAGTGCCGGGGGCAGTGAGGGAGTGCGCACGGGCTGGAATCGACGTGAAGATCGTGACGGGCGACACATCTGCCACCGCCATCGAGATAGCCCGACAGATAGGCATTTGGCACGACAATATCCCCGACGGGGCACAGATAACAGGACCCGACTTTGCCTCACTGAGCGACGATGAGGCATATCAGAGGGTGGAGGCATTGAAGGTGATGAGCCGGGCACGCCCCACCGACAAGCAACGACTGGTGAACATGCTGCAAAAGCATGGTGAGGTGGTGGCTGTGACGGGCGACGGAACAAACGACGCTCCCGCACTGAATCATGCCCACGTGGGACTGTCGTTGGGTTCGGGAACGAGTGTGGCAAAGAACGCAAGCGACATGACACTCATCGACGACTCGTTCAAGAGCATCGTGAGTGCAGTGCAATGGGGACGCTCGCTATATCGCAACATACAGAGGTTTATCTTCTTCCAGTTGGTGGTGAATGTCACTGCCCTGCTGCTTGTGCTCGGAGGCTCGTTCATCGGAACGGAACTTCCACTCACCATCACCCAGATGCTATGGGTTAACCTCATCATGGACACCTTTGCGGCCATGGCCCTCGCCTCACTTCCCCCCGAGAGTGACGTGATGACAAAGAAGCCAAGGAAACAGACCGACTTCATCATCAACCGCACTATGGGATGGGCGATATCCATCGTGGGCATATTGTTCTTCGGCATGATGCTCGCCCTACTGTGGTATTTCGAGAAAGTAGCGGGAGTATCTCCACGTGAGCTCACCATCTTCTTCACGATATTCGTGATGCTGCAATGGTGGAATCTGTTCAACGCCAAGACCTTAGGAGGATGTCGCACTGCATTCCACCGACTTATGGCCGACAAGGGACTGCTGTTGGTGTTGGCCATCATCCTCGTGGGCCAGTGGCTGATAGTGGAGTTTGGCGGACGTATGTTCCGCACCACCCCACTCGACCTCGAGACATGGATATGGATTATCATAGGCACATCGCCCGTGTTCATCATCGGAGAATTGCTTAGGGCAGTAGGGAGAATAAGGAGTTAAGAAAACATGATTGCAACAATAGGATTTTTCGACGGAGTGCACATCGGACATTGCCACCTTATTAATATGTTGAAGAAGGTGGCGAGGGAGAGAGGTATGGAATCATGTGTCATCACCTTCGACCGCCATCCACGTCAGGTGGTGCAACCGGAATGGTGTCCCGAGATGCTGACAACCCTCGACGAGAAGACACGACTGCTGAAGGCCACGGGTATCGACCGATGCGAGGTGCTCCACTTCGACCGCGAGATGGCGGCACAGTCGGCACGCGACTTCATGCTGCATACACTCAAGGAGCGACTGGGAGTGAGCATACTCGCAACAGGATATGACAATAGGTTTGGGCACAACCGAAGCGAGGGATTTGAGGATTACGTGAGATATGGTAAGGAAATCGGCATCGAGGTGATACGAGGCGATGAACTCACCGATGGCAGCAACAACGTGAGTTCGTCGTCGATAAGACGAATGCTGAAAGAAGGGCGCATCGAGGACGCTACAAGGTGCTTGGGCCGTGAATACACAACGACAGGAACGGTGGTGGGCGGTGAGCACATCGGCAGGACCATCGGTTTCCCCACAGCCAACATCCGCCCCAACGACAGCACCAAACTGATTCCCGCAAATGGAGTGTATGCTGTGGATGTGTGGAGCGACACAGGAGAAATCCTGCGCAGAAGGGCAATGCTGAACATCGGTACTCGACCGACCTTCGACGGAAAGGCCACCACCATCGAGGTGCATATCCCCCACTTCGAGGGCAATCTCTATGGCTCCACCCTCACCATCGCCTTCATCAGGAAGATAAGGGACGAGAGGAAATTCGATTCGCCCGAAGCCCTCGTCGAACAATTAAACAAGGACTTAAAAGATATAGAACAATGAAAAAGACAATTTCTGACGTGACACTGTATTTGGTGGCGTTTTCCGCAATACAGATAATTGTATCGTTCGGAGCATTATTGGGCAATACATTCGGATTGAAACCCGACGACCCGATAATGCTGGTGGCAATATCAGCCACGGCAAGCATCATCACATTGGTGTTGTTCCTATGGAGAAAATGGACACCGGTGGGCAAGACCTACATCCAGTCGAGGCCATGGGCAACCATCGTATGGAGCGCAGTGGCGGCCTTAGGAGTGGTGATTCCGTCGGTGTGGCTACAGGAGCAGATGCCCGCATTGCCCGACACCGCAGGAGAGACATTGACAAAGATAATCTCCACCCCAGGAGGATATTTCGTGATAGCACTGTTGGCACCCGTTGTTGAGGAGGTGGTGTTCCGTGGAGCCATCCTGCGCACACTCCTTTCGGGCATGGAAAACAAATGGGGAGCGATATGTATCTCGGCATTTTGGTTTGCAATCATACACTTCAATCCCGCCCAGATGCCCCACGCATTTCTGATGGGATGGCTGATGGGATGGCTGTATATGAGGACGGGGAGCATCGTGCCCGGAGTGGTGTTCCATTGGTCGAACAACACAGTGGCATATCTCATATCGGTGGCATATCCCGGTGACGACATGAAACTGGTGGACATCTTCGGTGGCAACGAGACGGCAGTAGTGATGAGTGTGGTGTTCTCGTTGTGCATCTTCATTCCGGCATTGTTCCAGTTGAATATATGGACAAAAAAGAGGGGTCGCTGACTTGGCGACCCCTATAAACAATGTTAGTATGTTATGAAAAATTTGAGAGAACAGAAACTTCACAGTTTCTTTGTTTTATTAAACATGATTTAATATTATAGAGAAAGCATAGAAATTATCTAATGTTGTGATCAACGGCAATCTCGGGCTTTATCGAGTCGGACATTGTCTTGAGACTCTTTACAGCCACCGAGTCGGCAATGGTCTGATCTACTCCAGCCGTCACCATTCCGTTGTCGATAGTTGCAGTGTCGGCAGCCATCATCTGCTGGGCAGAAGGCTCTTGAGAAGTGTAGCCCATCGACCATTGAGCGGCATCACCGATGGTGAGCACCATAGCCACCACTGCAGCAGCCTTGAAGAGCGGTTTGAGGTAGGACCCGAAGGACACCACCTTGGCCTTCACCACCTTGGGACTATCCTCGATGTCCTCATAGATGGCTGCAAGCACCTTCTGGTCGAAATCATCTCCGAGAGGTGCCTCGCTGGCTGCCTGTTTCTGATATTCAAACAGACTGCGGTATTTGAGAAGTCGCGCAGGCACATCCTTCTGACTGAAGAAGGTGCGCAGGATGGATTCCTCCTCATTGGTGGTCTCGCAATCCCAATAGCGTTCGAGCAACTGTTCAATATACTTATAGTCCATAATCTTCTGTTTCCAAAAATTTCTTTTTAATCGTTTGCCGAGCCCTGAACAATGTGACCTTCACCTGTTCGTCGGTCATCTGCATAATGTCGGCAATTTCCTTATAACTCTTGCCTTCGAAGTCGCGTAGCTGAATGACGCTTCTTTGCTTTTCGGGCAGATGGTCGATGAGTTCCTTCACGAGCCTCATCCTATCTCCTTGCTGCACCCTTTCTTCGGGATTCGCCGAGTAGGATGTATCGACTGCAGTGTTTTGCGTTTCGTCGAGACTCTCGTTGAATTTGTCGGCCCGTCGTGTACGGTCGAGAGCGAGATTGCGGCAGATGGAGTAGCAGAAGGCCTCAATGGATTCTATCTCATCCCATGACTCCCGCTTTTTCCACACCTTAATCAGTGTTTCCTGCACAATATCCTCTGCATCCGCGCTGTTGAGAGTGATGCGGAGAGCCAACCGAAAGAGTTTGTTCTTTAGTGGCAGGATATCGTTGCGAAAGCTGATTTTTTCCATCTCTCTATATTGAAGACGATTGAAACGGGGATATGTTACAGCGAGTTGTGTTAAAA
>CALZMK010000203.1 GCA_945788545.1 uncultured Prevotella sp. | reverse complement strand
GGATTATATAAAAAACTTCTTATATAATAATATTCTTATATATTATATAAAAATTATTCTCCTCCCTTGCTTAAAGAGTCAATTTTTAAAATTAAATCCAAAAATGTTTGTCTAACTGATAGAAACTCACTACCTTTGCACACATAAACCAAAATTTCAACATCCTTATACCATGGCTATAAAGAAACCCACAAAACAAGTAAACTACCTCGGTTCGTCAACAGTGGAGCCTCTCCATACAGCTCCTATTGTAGCTCCTGACACCACAAGAACCGACGACACCAGCGAAGAAAACAAGTCGTCATCCGCCTGGGGAAGACCCCGAAGGCAGCTCATCGACGGTGTCAAAGAGAAGACCATTTCGGTGCAATTGCCCGAAACTCTGCTGCAAGAACTCAAGATGATAATGAAGCGAGAGAAGAAAAGCATGAAAGAGTTGATAGGCGAGGCACTCATCAAAGAGTACATGACTCCAAACACCAACGAGTGACATGAAAGTAATAGCTATAGTCAACCATAAGGGTGGAGTGGGGAAGACCATGACCACTCACAATCTCGGTGCTGCCCTCGCCTCCATGGGCAAGAAGGTGCTCCTCGTGGACGGCGACGCACAGGCCAATCTCACTGACCACATCTTGTCCTCTGTAGATGTGCCGAACATAAGCGATTATCTCAACGACGACAACATCCAGTTCACCCCCGCCGTCGTGTCCGACCGCCTGCACATCATACCCGGGTCAACCTCGCTCGATGTGGATGCACACAACATCGAACTTCAGATAGAACAGGACATGAATGAGGCCACCCACTACATAAAGACATTCATCGACAGGGTAGGGCGCGCATACGACTTTGTCCTCATCGACTCAGCTCCTGGATCCGGCGCCATACTGGTCAACATCATCGTGGCGGCCAGCGAGCTCATCGTGCCCATAGCAGACAAGGACAGCATCGCTGGCGCACGCAAGCTCACCCAGATCATAGCTGCCAACAACAGGGGCATCAGAGGCCACTATCTGCTGACCAAGCAGTCGCACACGGCCATAAGCAAACAGATAAAGAATCTGCTGATGTCGCAGTCCTCCGACAATCTTTACCATACTGCCATCCGCCAGTGTGAGGATCTCAATAAGGCATCGGCCATGTGCATGAGCATCTTCGACTTTGCCCCCAAAAGCAATGGGGCAGAGGACTATCTTTCTCTCGCCACAGAGATTGTAGGAGCTAAAAAAGACGAGACTTTGCCCTTCTAAGAAGGGGGGCAAAAAAGTGGGATGCTACGTGATGCATCCCACTTTTTATATACACTAGAATCCGCAGGTTGTCGAGCCCCAGTGCATGAAGGTTGTCGAGCTCGCGGCACAGACGCTGGCGGTCGCCCCCTTGTCCCTCCGATCCAAGGATGGCGCCATACCAAAAGTTGGTGCCGACAAACTTATAGGGCTGGCGGCCTATGAGGAACTGCCCGTCGCGCTGCTGGACGAAGGAGTGCACTTCCTCCTTTGAGGTGCGAAAAACCATGAGTGCTGCGAGTGCCAACGAGCACACCGCATATAACATCTTATTCATCATAGGTTACTGCTTTATGACATCCTTAAGCATTAGTATCCGCTTGTCCTTGACCATCTTCACGAAGTCCATGGCATCCTTGGTTTCCAGCGCAGGTGCGAAGTACTGGTGCTGGTCAGCATTACGCCACACGAGGAAGTAGCAGAGGGGATATTTTTCAATCTGAGGCTTCAGTACACGTGTCCACCACGTGGGATCCGGTATGTTTTGATAGCCGCACTCGGTGAGGGCATTTTATGATTATTATTTCACGTTATCGCGCGCATAGTCACGGTTGCCACGGCGAGGAATACAGGGGTCGGATGACAGGAATTGCCGTCGCATTAGCCTGTGTGCGGCCGAACGGGGTGATGTGAAGATTGTCAAAATAGGGGGTAGAGACGGTGCGCTCGTGCAGGGGAGCTATGAGCCCTGCCATGCCTCGGCCGTAGTGGTCGGAGGTGGCCTGCACAACTTCTGCTCCATCAACGTAACCCGTGATGCGGTCACCATCGAAGCGCAACTTGAGGTTGTACCACAGGCAGGCGGCTACGCCGGATACCACAGCTTCGGCCAACGTGTATTCGCCACCAATCTCCACGTCCTTACGGGCGAGGATGAGGGCTTGCTGTTCCTTGTCGCCAATGAGTTCTTTCTTGTCGAGCTTTCCGCGGGTGAGGATGAGCGTCACCTTCCCTTTGTCGTCCATCTTCAGATAGTAACCCTTGGCCCAGATGCCATAGCCAGAACCCACGTCGCAGAGACGACCCATCACTCCGGCCTCGTCGCCGGGATTCAGATATACGTCGGCACTGACTTCGTAGTCCTGCCAGTCGGCATCGCCCAGGATGGTGTAGTGGTGCCATTCGGGTGCCCAGCTGAGGGTGTGGGAACCAACGGTTTGGCGGAGGCAAAGGCCATCACGTGAGGGTGCTGGCTTTAGTTCATAGCACCCAATCAGGTCTGCCAAATAGTGTGGAAGATAACCCCACTCCGAAGGATTCCTGTACTGCTCGAAGTCGTCCTCGTAGGGGATGGGGAAGGGTTTGGAGGCGGGAATGTCGGCGAAGGAGCCTTTCTGCTGCCCCGTGGTAGTGGATAGGGAATAGACGGCATTGGGTTTCAGTGTAAAGGAGAAACTGCCACCCTTGGGAGTGATGTCCTTCAGGCGCACGAACTGTTGCAGCGAGTCGCTATACCATACGCAGAGTTTGCCAGTAGCAAGTCCGTCGGCCACCTCTATTTTAATCTTCTGTGATTTCTTCGCCCCTTTCGTTTCAGCAATGATGCTGTAGTCGCCCGTCTGCGGGTCGCGCATCGTCACCATCGAACCTCCGCCAGGCAGGTTCATGCAGCCATCGTCTATGTAGTGCCAGCCTACACGCGTGAACTGACCGTAATGGGCATAACCCCAGAGAGCCTCGCGCACCGTGTAGTGTCCGCTCCACGGCTCCTGCGCCAGCAACATCGGTGGTTCCTTGCTGTAGGGCTCCATGGGATAGGTAGCGCCGATGTCGTACCAGTTGATGACCTTGGTTGCTCCGCTGATGATGTAGTTTTGGTTGAAGCAATGGACGATGCTGATGAGGCAATCAAAGCCCGGCAAATACACGTGGTCCTCGCTGTTCCAAATGGGTTTGCCCATGTCTTCTGCCATCTTGCGTTGCTCTGGGGTAAGTTGTGTTTCGCTGAACGTGTGGGCGCAGACGGCATCGAGGGCATCCCTTAGTTCCGGATCCTCCTGCATCCGCTTAAGAAAGTCCATCTTCTGACCGCCCCAGTTGCCGAAGCCGTGTAGCTTGACATCGCGGAAGCCGCGCTCGTTCATGGCTCTGCGCAGGTGCTTGGCGAAGTCGGCGTTCCACCCCTTTTCGTTGTGACAACCGAGGGCATCGAGTTCGAGACCGTGCACCTGACGCAGTCCCTGAAGCCAGGCGATGTAGTAGTCCACCATGTCGTCGCTCCAGAAGTTGCCGACCCAGGCGGGGGCGCTCCACGCGGTGGCGTCGAGCGAGAGGCCGGCATTGCGGCACTTGGCCTCCTGCATCACCCACCACATATAGCCACGCATAAAGTTGGCGTCGTTGCGCTCGTGGGCGTGCGATGGCATGGAGCCCTGCGTGCTGTTGCCGTCACCTGGCACCTCGACGAGGATGGTGCTGACGCTGGCACCAAACATAGGCTTATAGACCATGTCCATAATCTGCGAGCGCTGAGGTTCGGGATAGTCCTTGAGGAGGACGGAGGTGGCACCACCACCATTGACGGCTCCAATGCCGTCGAACTGCTTACCCGTAGCATTTGCGCTCAGACGAATGGTTTGTGCCGAAGCACTGCCCCATCCGATTGACAGCAGTAACAAATAAGAAAGGAATCTGTTAGTCATATTCTACCTTAATTCTGCAAAACCATTTTAAACTATACTTTTTAAGCACCTGAGCAACAAAAAGTTGCTCAGGATTTTGTCATGTCAGAAATTTCACCTATCTTAGTGTTGGAAATCAAAAACAAGCAAAACTCTGATATGACATGGCAAAGGTAGCAATAAAATCCGAGAAACTCACTCCTTTTGGAGGAATATTTTCAATCATGGAGCAATTTGACTCCAGACTCTCATCTGTAATAGACTCAACCCTTGGTTTGAGATGCAAGCGGTATGGGTATCAATACAGTGAAATCATCCGTTGAATTTCATCCGACCGTTTCTCGCCATGACAATGCCCGAGCAAGCTCAGCATTGCCCATTTGGCTTAACGAAACCGTTCGCTAATGAGCGTTTACTTCTGTGGCGGCTCATGTATTGAGGATGTAACT
>CALZMK010000202.1 GCA_945788545.1 uncultured Prevotella sp. | reverse complement strand
CCCTTATTGCTGGTGACAAGATTTCTTTGGTAGGCTTTGGCACATTCAGTGTTGGCGAGCGTCCTGCACGCGAAGGCATCAATCCTCGCACCAAGGAGACAATTAAGATTGCCGCCAAGAAGATCGCTAAGTTCAAGGCTGGAGCCGAACTTACTGATGCCCTTAACTAATATTCAAGTGAATTAGTAAAAAAAAATGAATGGAAGACCGAAAGGTCTTCCATTCTTTTTATTATTTGGCTGTTTGCCGATGAATGTCTGTCTTATGGCTGTTTGCCGATATATGCCAGGATACCGCCGTCAACGTATAGTATGTGTCCGTTGACAAAGTCCGACGCATCCGATGCTAAGAACACTGCTGGGCCCATAAGATCGTCGGGTGTGCCCCATCTTGCTGCTGGTGTCTTTGATATGATGAATCTGTCGAAGGGGTGACGGCTACCGTCGGGTTGTATCTCGCGCAATGGTGCTGTCTGCGGTGTGGCGATATATCCCGGACCGATACCGTTGCATTGTATGTTATGCTCACCGAATTCCGAGCAGATATTGCGTGTCAGCATCTTCAGTCCACCCTTGGCGGCTGCGTATGCCGAAACGGTCTCGCGACCCAGTTCGCTCATCATCGAGCATATATTGATGATCTTTCCGTGTCCCTTCTTTATCATTCCTGGAATAACGGCCTTCGACATGATGAATGGCGCGTTGAGGTCGATGTCGATCACCTGTCTGAATTCCTCCACCGACATTTCTGTCATTGGTATGCGCTTGATGATACCAGCGTTGTTCACAAGGATATCAATTGTGCCTAATTCTTTCTCTATGTCTGCCACCATCTTCTTCACATCCTCCTCGTTGGTCACGTCGCAGATATATCCCTTGGCGTCAATGCCCTTGGCCTTATAGTCAGCGAGTGCCTGGTCGAGATGATGTTGTCCACGGCAGTTGAATGCTATCTTGGCGCCAGCCATGGCGTATGCCTCGGCAATGGCAAAACCGATGCCGTATGCTGCTCCTGTCACGAGGGCCACCTTGCCCTCAAGTGAGAATCTTTTGCTAAATGTATCCATCCTAATTTCTAATTTACTTTAGGTCCGTAATCAGCGAGAAGTCCTGGTCGCCGTAGTCGAGGTTTTCTCCTCCCATACCCCATATAAAGGTATAGTTATGTGTAGCGGCGGCAGAGTGAATGCTCCATTCAGGAGAGAGTACAGCCTGGTCGCCCTTCATCCATATATGGCGTGTTTCGTTCACCTCGCCCATGAAGTGGCATACAGCCTGGTCCTCGGGCACCTCAAAGTAGAAGTATGCCTCCATACGGCGACTGTGCACATGTGCCGGCATAGTATTCCAAACGCTACCAGTAGCTAATTCCGTCATACCCATCTGCAACTGGCATGTAGGCAACACCTGGTTGACAATCATCTTGTTGATGTTACGCTCGTTGCTCATCTCAAGCGAACCCATGTGAGCCACAACAGCATCTGCCTTGGTAATCTTCTTGCAGGGATATTCCTTGTGAGCGGTAGTACTGTTGAAGTAGAACTTGGCAGGCTTGCCACTGTCCTTGCTTGCAAACACCACGTCGCGGTCGCCACGTCCGATATAGAGGGCTTCCTTGAATGCGAGTTCGTAGGTTTCATCACCCACCTTTACAATACCGTCGCCTTCACCCACGTTGAAGATACCGATTTCGCGTCTTGTGGTGAAGTATTCTGCCTTCAGCGGGTCGATAGCCTCGAGTTTGAGTTCCTCAGCCACGGGCATGGCACCACCCACCACCATACGGTCGTACATGGAATAAACCATATTCACCTCATCAGCGGCAAATACCTTTTCAATGAGAAAGTCACGGCGGATTCTTGTTGTGTCATAATGCTTTGCGTCCTCTGGATGAGCCGCATAGCGAATTTCATAATTTGTTTTCATAATTATTAATAAGTTTGTTTTTTAGCCTATTTCGAATAGTTGAATAAGTAGTTGGACCAACGGGACTCGAACCCATAATGACAGAACCAAAACCTGTAGTGTTACCATTACACCATGGTCCAATTGCTTAATTTCGGTGCAAAGGTAATGCATTTTTTTCGCATTACCAAATTTTTGCACCTATTTTAGCTTTTTTTTTATTTCACAGTGAGCAAGAAGTAGTTTTTCTTGCCTTTTTGTGCGAGAAGATACTTACCATCGATAAGATCATCCTCAGTGATCACCTTGTCGAAGGCCGAGAGTTTCTCCTTGTTCAGCGACACGCCTCCGCCCTGTACGAGCTTGCGCATCTCGCCCTTGCTGGCAAATACGGGAGCTGCCTGTGTCAGGATTTCCACTGCCGGCTGGTTGAGCTGGTCTTTGCCGATGGTATATTGTGGTACACCGTCGAAGATGTCGAGGAATGTCTGTTCGTCGAGTTTCAGCAGACTCTCCTTGGTTGATTTGCCGAACAATATGCCGCTTGCCTCTATGGCAGCATCGAGAGCTTCCTTCGAGTGTACGAGGATGGTTGTCTCCTCGGCAAGTCGCTTTTGCAGCACTCGACGTCCGGGGTCTTGCTTGTGCTCCTCCACCAGTGCATCGATAGTCTCCTTGTCAAGACTGGTGAATATCTTGATATATCTTTCAGCGTCATCGTCGCTCACATTGAGCCAGAACTGGTAGAACTTGTATGGAGTTGTTCTCTTCGGGTCGAGCCAGATGTTGCCGCTTTCGGTCTTGCCGAATTTCTTTCCGTCGGCCTTGGTGATAAGAGGGCATGTGAGAGCGTATGTCTCCACGTCGTTGCCGAGAGTGCGTCGGATGAGCTCCGTACCTGTGGTCATGTTGCCCCACTGGTCGTTGCCGCCCAACTGCAGTTTACAGTTCTTGTTCTTATACAGATGAAGGAAATCGTAGCCCTGCAGCAACTGGTAGGTGAACTCAGTGAACGAGAGTCCGTCGCGAGCCGTACCGTTGAGTCGCTGCTGCACACTTTCCTTTGCTATCATATAGTTGACGGTGATATGCTTACCCACCTCGCGTGCGAAGTCGAGGAAGGTGAAGTCCTTCATCCAGTCGTAGTTATTCACCATCTCAGCCTTGTTGGGCGCGTCGGTGTCGAAATCAAGAAACTTAGCCACCTGTGCCTTGATGCACTCCTGATTGTGATAGAGTGTATTGTCGTCGAGCAAGTTGCGTTCCTGACTCTTGCCCGATGGGTCGCCAATCATACCTGTTGCGCCTCCCACAAGAATAATTGGCTTGTGTCCG
Organism: uncultured Prevotella sp.; assembly: GCA_945788545.1. The sequence goes on along the minus strand of CALZMK010000202.1, from coordinate 1,128 downwards.
CAACGTTGCAGATGTCTCAGCATCATTATACCACAGAGATGACCTATATGCAGCGAGTCGGCTGTCGGGTCAGTTCCGAGGTATGCCGTCACCATCTCTTTCTGGAGCAGTTCCTCTGTTCCAGGCATTATCTGCGCAAGCATTCCGCGCCATTTCAGTTCTTCAATAAAGTTTTTCATCCAACTTTAATACTTTAATATTTTAATACTTTAATATTTTAATATTTTAATCCTTCAAGGCACCGGGTCATATCCGCTCCCTCCCCATGGGTTGCATCTCAGTATTCGCCATATAGCCAAGGCGAGTCCCTTTATCGGTCCATGCTTTATTATCGCCTGCCTTGCATATTCCGAGCATGTTGGGGTGAACCTGCATGAGGGTGGGGTGTAGCGTGATATGCAGCGTTGGTAGAAGAGGATGGGCAGGCATAGCAGCCACCCTATGGCTTTATTTATCCATCGTAATGCGTTCATTAAGCCTCTCCATTAAGTTTATCACGCTTTTCTCCACTATTTCCGTCGGCATCAGTTTGTCGCTGAGCCAGATGAATCCCATACTGAGTGTCTTGCCCTCAAGTTTTTCCGAGGCAGGGCTGAGGATATGCTTGTTGAGCCTGTATGCCTCACGCATTTGTCTCTTTGCCCTGTTGCGCTTCACTGCATGCTTGAAATGCCTTTTCCCCACGCTCACCATCATCATCATTCGTGGCGCGTCTGCCGTGCTGTCCTGGATCATATACACTAACCTCACGGGAAATGCTGCCATCGAACAGCTTTTTCCCCCTCCGAAGAGCGTCTCAAGTTGCTTTTTGCTTTTTATGCGCTCCCTGTAGCCAAGTGTGTTGCGGCAGAGGTTCATGCTGGGTCTTATATATATAATAAGGTGTATCAGTCGTCGCCGTTCACTATGAGGTAGTGCTGCAGTGCTCCTGTCATCGAGGGATATTTCTCGGTGGGAGCCTCAAGGTCGAGACGCAGTCCAGCTTCCTTGGAAGCCTTAGCCGTGGCAGGTCCGAATGTGGCTATTGCCACATCCTTGTGCGAAGTGGCAAAGTCGGGGAAGTTCTTCATCAGCGAGTCAATTCCCGAAGGACTGAAGAACACGAGCATGTCGTAGTCGAAGCCCTTG
>CALZMK010000201.1 GCA_945788545.1 uncultured Prevotella sp. | reverse complement strand
ACAATCAAAATGCAGGTTGAAGCGGGATTGTTGAATGAAATCGTTGTCAGCAAGATCGCAAAGGTTAAAACAATCTGCAAGGTTGTTATGCACTCTGCTACAGGAAAACCATGATTTATAGCAATGATGCCATATACAATGGAAGATAGATTATGCCGTTATCTGATTCTACGTTGTTTGCCGACAGCACTATGCTCCGGTCAATCTTCATCGCATTTGAAGCTATGGCATTGTTCAGCGAAGCATGTTTCTTGTATTCTGCCCCAGATTTTACCTCTATGATTGTGATGCCATTTTCATCGGGTATGACAAAATCAAGCTCGAGTTTGCTTTTCTTGTCATAATAGTGGAGAGCCACCTCGTTAGCGGCAAGCGCACATGCCACGAAATTCTCTGTCAGTGCTCCCTCGTTGATGTCAATCTCGCCGTTCATGACGCTGAACTGCATCTTCTTCAGGAATTGGGAGCACAATAAGCCGGTGTCAACCATATACAACTTATATAACCTTCTGTTCTCCGTAGCCTCGAACGGCAGCTCAAAGGCATTGGTGTTGAACGAATAATAGGCTATGCCTGCATCTATGAGCCATTGTGTCGGGTCTTCGTATTTCCTGAGCGAAGCACCCTTCTCGATGTCAGAAAGGACAAAACGCTTGTCCTGCTTGCCTAATGCCGAGGGCATGGCATCAAACACTCGCTTGACCAATGGTGCCATCTTGCCGGCATAACTGGTGATGTCGGCACGATATGTGGTCATGATTGAGCGTTGCACCTTAACCACTTCGTTGAAATCTGTCTTCGTGACAAAGGTCTGAACGGCTTCCGGCATACCACCGACCACAAGATATTCCCTGTAATAACGGCTAATCTGTTGATGGATGAACTCGGGAACAGGAGAAAGTTGCCTATAACTCTTTTTTATGATTTCAATCACATCGTCCGAAACTCCCTTTGCCCATAAGAATTCCTCGAAGTCCAATGGATACACATCATATCGTTCTTCATAGCCTACGGGATATGAAGGCACAGGCTTGTAGTTGATGCCAAGGAGAGAGCCTGACTCGATATAGTCAAAAATATGCTCTTCCACGAGAAACTTTATTGCCGTCCTGGCATTTGGACATTCCTGAATCTCGTCAAAAAATACAAGGGTCTTGCCTTCAACAAAAGGTCCGAAACCCATTGCCGAGAGGTTGGTGATTATGGTGCGAGTTGTCAAGTCACCATCAAAAGCCTTTGCCGCCATCGGATGTTTAACAAAGTTCACCTCGATGAGATGGTCATAATGTGCCTTTGAAAACTCCCTAATGGCAGTTGTTTTGCCTACTTGTCTCGCTCCGAATACCAGTGGAGCTTTATAATGTCCTGACTGATACCACTTTTCGAGCCTATCTATTATCTTTCTTTTAAGCATGTTTGCAACTTTTTTCCAGTATTTCGGGTGCAAAGTTACAACTTTTTTCCAATAAATCCAAACATTTTATGCAACTTTTTGCCAATAGGTTTTATTTCGCGTCAAAGTCATGGCATTCACTATGTAAAATGCCAAGCAAAAGCCAAGCAATCCTCCCTCAGCCAAATCTCCATGAAACGGTCATAGACTGAATAGCCTTCCTGAGAGCGATCTTTTAACCTATGTTCAAACAATAGGGCATTCACTTGACAACTGAATAGGGCAATCACTTGGCAACTATAATGAGAAGACTCCTTAATATATCAAAAACGTTGTTTTTCCTGATTATGTTTGGCGATTACGGTTTTTCTTTGTATATTTGCACCCAATATGAATAACAACAATTAATATTATACCAATTTTATGACGAGAAAAACCTATATGACAATTGCGCTGGCTCTCTGCGCCATCATCAATGCCTTTGCCCAAAGGAGCGAAAAGACTATCAACTCCGGGTGGATGTTCAAGCTGGATGCCGATAAATCATTCGCTTGGGTCAACGTTCCGCATACCTATAATCTGGATGCATACACAGTGCGCAACTATTATCGCGGCAAGGCTGAGTACAGGAAGACCTTGTCAATACCCGACTATGATGCCGCCAAGTGCTATTACCTGCGATTCGACGCAGTGAGCAAGTATGCGGAGGTTGAGGTCAACGGCACTCTGCTGACAAAGCACTCGGGCGGCTATTCCTCTTTCGTGGCCGACATGACAAAGGTGGCGAGAGAGGAAAACGAGATAGTGGTGAGGGTGGATAATTCCTGTCAGGACATCACTCCGCTATGGGCTGACTTCACCTTCTGGGGAGGCATATATCGTGACGTATGGCTCATAGCCACTCCCAAGCAGCACATTGCGCTCAACAACCATGGCTCGAAAGGCATATTTATTTCTACGCCCAACGTGAGCGAGAAGGACGCATCGATAGAGGTGAAGGTGGAAATAAGCAACGATGACGACAAGGAGGCAAGGGTGATTGTGCGCAATGACATCATCGCCCCCGAGGGAACATTGCTGCAAAGCAACAACCAAAAGATTAAGGTGAAGGCAGGGGAAACCATCTCTTCAATATATAAGCCGAATAAGATTGTCAATCCGCAACTATGGTCGCCCGAGTCGCCAAGTCTTTACAAGATTGTCACTACCATCATCGACTCCAAGACCGGCAATGTGCTTGACTCTCAGACAACCAAAACAGGCTTGCGATTCTTCGCCTTTGATGCTCAGAAGGGATTCATGCTCAACGGCAAGCCATATAAGCTCCGCGGAACCAACCGCCATCAAGACCAATGGCCTGTGGGGGTGGCTCTCGACGACGAGGCTCACCGGCGCGACATACGACTGATGAAAGACTTCGGATGCAACTTCATTCGCATAGCACATTATCCCCAGGACGATGCCCTACTGGAAGCCTGCGACGAGTTGGGACTCTTGGCATGGGAGGAAATACCCGTAATCGACATGGTGCCCGACAATCCTCAATATGACAACAACTGCGAGGAAAACTTGGTGGAAATGATTCGCCAGCACTACAACCATACATCTGTGATTGCATGGGGATATATGAACGAGATTCTTCTTATAGCTCCCCGTCCGGGAACTCCTGAGTGGCCCGCCTGTGAGGAGCGCACCGTAAGACTTGCCCAAAGACTGGAGAAGAGGCTTAAGGAGGAAGACCCGTACAGGGCGAGTGTTATGGCATACAACTTGACAAACACTTACAATGAGATTGGGCTCGACCTTATCGATGTCACCGGGTGGAATCTCTATCAAGGCTGGTATGTCGATAAGTTGGAGGACTTCGACAAATGGTGTCTCGACCAGCACCAACGCTATCCCTCGCGACCCATGATCATCAGCGAATGGGGAGCGGGAAGCGACCGCCGCATACACTCCGACTCGCCCAAGGCATTCGATTTCAGTATTGAGTATCAGCAAAAGTATATTGAGCACTACCTGCCATTTATCGAAGAGAAGGAATGGATTAGCGGCTGTGCCTACTGGAACTTCATCGACTTCAATGTGGCTGAGCGACAGGAGTCGATGCCGAGGGTCAACAACAAGGGAATGTTCTACAACGACCGCTCGCCCAAGGATGTGGCATACTATTTCAAGGCGATGTGGAGGAAGGACATCCCCGTGGTTCACATAGCCACGAGAGACTGGGCGCATCGCCAGGGAGGAAAAGACAAACTGCATACCATAAAAGTGTATTCAAACTGTGAAGAGGTGGAACTGATTGTCAATGGTCGTACGTGCGGTACAAAGAGTGTTGACAACTGTTTCGCCACATTCTCAATACCTCTCGAAGAAGGCCGCACCATCCTGACGGCAAAGGGACATGGACAAAAGGGAAACATCACGGACGTGACAACTATAGACAACCGGTATATCCCCGAAACATATAACGGCGATGAACTTGCAATCAACGTAGGCAGCAACTGCTATTTCACATCCTCGGTGAGCAACTTGACATGGCTTCCCGACCAACAATATGAGCATGGCAAATGGGGATGGATAGACGGCAAACAGCGTTCGACAACCACGGAGGTGCTCAACACTGTTGACGGTCCGATATACCAGACATGGCTTGAGGATCTGACAGAATATCGCATTGATGCCCCCGCTGGCACATACGAAGTGGAACTGCTGACAGCCGACTTCAGCGGCAAGGCGCAACAGATGGCAAACCTGCTTGGACGTGCCGACGGCAGATCACAGGAGCAAGGCAACACCTTTGCCATAACTATCTGCGGCAAGACTGTTGAGCCATCATTCTCGCCTGCTTCCGAAGGCAGAAACATGCAAGCCAACAGGGTGCGATATATCGTGGAGAACCAAGGCAACTGCATCGACATCAAGTTGCTGCCCAAAAAGGGCAAGACCTTCCTGTCGGGTATAAAGGTGAGAAGACTGTAAATTCCAGTTGAATGCC
>CALZMK010000200.1 GCA_945788545.1 uncultured Prevotella sp. | reverse complement strand
TCACTATTCTTCAGATGACTGCAATTCTTGCTATCCCGAAGCGAACTCTTCAACGCGATTTGTCTGTTTTACAAAAAGCAAAAGTCATCCGGCATGAAGGCAGCGACAAATCCGGAATTTGGGTCGTTCTCGAACCCTATAACTCGAAGGAGTAGAAATAAGCATTATCAACAAAAAAGAATATAGCAAACAGATATGGCAAACATCAGCAGGACAAGAGAAGAAGAAGTGAAGAACCGCATACGCGACCAGTTCTTTCAGGAATACGATGCCACACCCGTAATCGGCGACATCGACTTTGCCGTGACACTCCGCCAGAACGAAGGGCAGCCAGAGTTCTTCGACCGTGAGTATTTCCTTTGGGCCGAGGCCAAGGCCGGGACGAAAGAGGACATACTCGCCTCGTTCGTGCAGCTCATCATCACCATCGGCAAGGCACGCACCCACGAAAAACTACTGCCGCCGCGATTCCTCGGCGCATTCGACGAGGAGAAGATAGCCTTCATCGAGTTTCACAACGTGATGGAGGTGTTCTATCAGAACGACTTCAACTGGAATGTCACCCCGTCCAACCACGAGACGCGCGAGTTCCACTATCTGTATGACTTGCTGCACGACCAGCTGAGCCGCGAAATATCCTTGTTCGACTATAAAAAGGACGAAAAAGACCTGCGCCGTTTCATCCGCTCTAACTTCAAGATGGGGAAGAAGAAAGTGATGAAGACAAGAATCAACAAAAACAATTTTCCAGTGATATACCAGAAATGGCTCGTCAAGGTAAAGCCCACAATAGTCATCGACTGGGAACAGGCGAAGAAAAAAGGTATCATCGATGCCGACTTCTTTCTTGCCGACATACTTTCGAAGGAAAACATCACACTGAAGGAAAAGCTGTTTGTATTGCTGAAGAAGAACTTCTACGAACTTGACCGCAAGGTGGACAGCGCAGGACTGTTTGACATGAAGCGTGCGGAGTTCAACGACGGACAAGTGGCACACGAGCAATTCTGGAACAGATACGAGCGTCCGCCTCGCAAGGAATACTGGGATTATATTGTGCAAAGGCGCGACCTGCTTGTGCCGCAAGACATCAGGGAGAGAAAAGGCTCGTATTTCACTCCGCAACAGTGGGTGGAACTGTCGCAACAATATATAGCCGACGAGCTTGGCGAAAACTGGCAGGACGAATATTATGTGTGGGACTGCTGTGCTGGCACCGGAAACCTGCTCGCAGGACTGACCAATAAATATCACATCTGGGCAAGCACGCTCGACAAGGCCGACGTTGACGTGATGCACGACCGCATAGCGCACATGAACGAGTCGGGAGGCTCGAATCTTCTCGACAGCCATGTATTCCAGTTCGACTTTCTGAACGACTCGTTCGACCGTCTGCCCGACAAGCTTAAGGAAATTATCAATGACCCGTTGAAGTGCTGCAAACTCGTCATCTATATCAATCCGCCTTACGCCGAGGCAAGCAATGCCCGAACCATAACAGGCACTGGCGAAAATCGCAAGGGGCTGGCAAGCACCTCTATCAAAGAAAGATACAAGAAGGAACTCGGCAGGGCAGGCAATGAAATATTTGCCCAATTCTTTGCAAGAATTGTGAGCGAAATCCCTACCTGCGTCCTTGCAGTGTTTTCAAAGTTGAAAACACTGCAAGGACCCAACTTCACGGGATTCAGAAACCAATACCGAGCGAAGCTCGGTCGAATTTTTTTGACTCCGGCAGAGACTTTCGACAACGTCTCGGGTCAATTCCCCATTGGGTTCCAAATCTTCCATATAGCGGAAAAAGAGGAGTTTGTAAGCATCAAGGCCGATGTATATGACCATAAGGCACAGTTTATGGGGACGAAGAACCTGTATTCATACAAAGATGAGAAATACATCATCCATTGGCTTCGGCAATACTATGACAAGGCAGGCAAAAAGATTGCCTACCTGAGATTTCTTGGCACGGATTTCCAAAACAACAACGGTGTGTTCATCACGCTCTCTCCATCGGCAAACGACCTGAAACAAGTGAAGGGCAATTGGATAACGCCTAAAAACGTGCAGGAAGCCTGCATCTATTTCAGTGTCCGCCTGTGTATAGAAGCCACTTGGCTCAACGACCGCGACCAGTTTCTATATCCAAACGACGGATGGAAAACGGATGCGGTATTCCAAAGCGACTGCCTTGTTTTCACGCTCTTCAACGGTCAGAACAGGATAAGCTGCCGCCACGGCATAAACCATTGGATACCATTCAGCGAAGAGGAGGTTGGCGCACAGGACTCCTTCGACAGTCATTTCATGCACGACTTCATCACAGGCAAGGCTCATTCCGACAGTCCCCGGCCTGCCCAAGAGCAAGACTTGTTCGGAAATCCGACGACATCCTCTGCACCCCAAGGAGCCATAACATTTTCTGCCGAGGCACAGGCTGTTATGGATGCGGGGCGCAAGTTATGGCGATACTATCACAGTCAGGAGGGTGCCAACCCCAACGCCTCCTACTACGACATACGCCTTCACTTCCAAGGCACGAAGACCACCGCCAAGGGCAAGGAACAGATGAACGCCGAAAGCTCCGACGCGCAATACACCGCCCTGCTCTCCACGCTGAGGCAGAGGATGAAGCAGTTGGCGGAAAAAATCCAGCCTAAGGTATATGAATATGGTTTTCTCAAAAGGTGAGCTACTTGCCTTTCGTGTGCAAGGTGGAGAACATTCTGGAATAGACCATTCTGTATTTGACTGAAAACGGAAATCTGCAAACGGGAAGTTTAACACAATACTCTTGAAACACAGATGGTTACATCTGTTTCTGTTTGCAGTTCCGTTTGCAGTCCGTTTGCAGAAAAATAGAATTTGCAAACAGAATTTCCAATTTTTCAAGTGGCACTTGCAAAAATTGCCTATGCTCGGTAGTTGGTAATAAAACTCCAACAAGTTGTTGCAGAAATTGGATGTATGATGAACATATTGACATTATAAATTTCTGAATAAAACATAAATAATTATGCCGAAATGTTAATTATTCGCCTGAGAATAGCACTTTTTTGAGCAAAAACATTCGTAATTCGGGAATTATCACTAACTTTGCAGCGACATAAAGTTAGTGCATGTGCGTTTACCCAAGGCGTATGGGCACTTTAAAACGGAAAAAAGGGAGAGTACTTCTGTGGTGTTCTCCCGTTTTTTATTTTATATGCGCGATGAACCAGAATGAAGAAAGCTACAACGATTGAGCAGCAGATAGCCAGACTGAAAGAAAGAGGAATGGCTGTAAGTGACGAAAGAAGAGCCTCGGAAATACTATTGGATTTGGGTTATTACAGACTTGGATTCTATTGGTTTCCGATGGAAAGGTCGTATCCGAGAAAAGACAGGAGAAACCATTTGTTCAAGATGGGGGCTTCTTTTGACAAGAGTGTTCGTCTGTATGAATTCGACAAGGAGCTGCGCAGTATCCTTTCTTTCTATCTTCACGACATTGAGGTGAATCTCAGAACCAAGGTGATATACCATGTCTCCAATAAGTTCAAGGACAATCCATTCTGGTTTGCTGACAGCAGCATCGTCTTGCAGTCGTTCATCTGCTCGTTTGCAAGAAAATACAACGAAGAGATAAAAAACAATGATGTGATAAGCCGCCATCACGCCAATCATCCAGAACATGACTATGCGCCTGCATGGAAAACGCTGGAGTACATTTCTTTTGGCGACCTAATCAGGCTGATAGACAATTTAAGACAATCGGAAATCCGTCAGGAAATATATGGTTTTTATGGTTTCACCGACGACAAGAGCTTTCCCAACTATATTGAGATTGTCAGGCAGATGAGGAACAACTGCGCCCATGGGCATCCTCTCTTCGACATCAAGCTATACAAATCACTTCGCGCTGGAAAGTTCAAGGCAGTGTTAAGCGGCGACCAGGGCGACCTTTGGTCAACATTGAAGGGTGTACTGCTTGTCATCCAGTATTTCCTGTTTTATCTTCCCGGCGACAAGGGCAAGCAATTCAGCAAAGACATCCGAAAACTCATGAACAGGCATAGGAGTGAGGACATCATGGAGTATGTGGCTTACCTGAACGATGTGCCTTGGCTGGAGAACAAGATTTAGCCTCAGCATCTTTTTATTCAATATACCTTCCCCGACAAAGTATGTGCAGATACTTGCCCAAGTATGTGCACATACTTTGCCTTTTATGTGCACATACCCGGACATGGCAGTTTGGAAGGGTTGTTGGATGACATGGTCAGTCCTTGCGGCTGTACCATGCGTTCTCGATGGCCTTGCGATAGTTGGCAACGGTGGTGCCTGAGGGGATGTGGGGCGTGAGCGAGAGGAGGATGCTGATGAAGGGTTCGGTCTTGGCGGTGTCGATGGTCAGGCCGGG
>CALZMK010000199.1 GCA_945788545.1 uncultured Prevotella sp. | reverse complement strand
AGAGCAACAGACTCATAATCTGGAGGTCCCTGGTTCAAGCCCAGGCTGGTCCACCTTGAAAATCAAGCAGTTAACGTCAAGTTGGCTGCTTTTTTTATGCTCTTGCGTAAACAATGCGTAAACAAACTGTTTGAGTTTACGCATTTCCGAAATTTGAGTGTCTTTGAAGTTCTGTGCTATTTAATGGCCACATGTAATTCCTATTTCACGCCATGAAAACATTCAACGTATTTAGAAATAATTGAATGTCGGTTGTTTGCATTTTATACGGTAGAAAAGTGTATCGGAACTTATATGAAGAGGTGTGGACGATGAAGATTTAACGTTTTTAACTTGCTTTTACGCAGTCTATAAAGCAGTTATTTGTTTTGCGTAAATAGTTTTGCCGGAAGCAGCGCATATTTCCGCAAAACTCTTTTATTGACCAATTCCATCTTATTACAGTGACAACATTCACATAAAAATCGCGAAGATTATTCCGAAAGAGGTCTCCTCTTTCAGAGAAAATCTTCGCAAAAAAGTTTATTCTATAAATTGCAGATACAAGCCTGAACTCACTTTACCCCTGACGGCGGCGCATCCTCGGGACGCACCCCCCACTCGCGGTTGGCCTTGTCGCCCATGACGAGCACGAGCCTGCCGCCCTTCACGAGATCGTCGTGTGTGAGCCACGGTTTGTCCCACTGCTTGCCGTTAAGCGTAGCGCTCTGTATGTACTTGTTCACGTCTGATGCGCCGTGAGCCTCTATCTCGAACGTCTTGCCGTTACTGAGGTGTATCTTTGCCGAGGGGAACATCGGGCTACCGATGTTATATACGGGCAGACCAGGAGTCACGGGATAGATGCCCATCATTGAGAACACCACGAAGGCCGACATGCCGCCGCCGTCCTCGTCGCCCGGCACGCCCATGAGGTCGTTGCGGAACCACTCTTTCAACAGCGTGCGGATGCGCTTCTGCGCCATCCACGGCCGGCCGGAGTAGTTATATAAATAAGGTATATGGAGCGACGGCTCGTTAGCCATGGAGAACTGGCCCACGTTGCCGGTGTGGTCGGGCAGCTTTGCGTAGAACTCGAACTTGCTGCGGCCCAGCGGCGTGTTGAACATCTCGTCGAGGTCAGCGTTGAACTGCTCCGCGCCGCCGTGCAGACGGATGAGGTCGGCAATGCTGTGCTGCACGTCCCAACGGTAAACCCATCCGTTGTTCTCGCCGTAGAAGTCGCGTGCGCCCATACCGCCGTCGAAGATATAGTCGAAGGGCTTGATGAACTCGCCCGCAGAGTCCTTGGGGTGGAAGAAACGCGTCTCGGGGTTGAAAACGTTGCGGTAGTTTAGCGAACGGTTCTCATAATACCTGCTGTCAGAAGTTTTGCCGAGATATGCCGCTATGCGCGAGAGGCACCACTCGTCGTATGACGTGCCGAGCGTCACGGCGATGGGCTGACGTTTCTCGTTTGGATTGACTTCGGGCAGATACTCCTTCTCGCCGTGGCGCAGGGCTGGTATGTAGCCGTGCTTTACGTAGAATGCGTTGAGCCATCCGGCGGGAGTGTTGGCCGACCACGGGGCGAGCGACTTGTTGTATATTACGTTACGGGCGGCGCAGTATGCCGTATTCACATCGAAATCGGTGATGCCCTTGCTCAGAGCGTCGGCCACCACAGCCACGGTGTGGTTGGAGTTCATGCGGCGCGAGTCGCCCGTGCTCTCGGGGAACGTGGGCAGCCAGAGGCTGTCGGTCTGCTGCGCCATGGTGACGAACGAGCGGATTATGTCGCGCTCTTTCTCGGCCTCGAGCAGCACGCGTAGCGGATGTGCGGCGCGGTAGGTGTCCCAGATCCAGTCGTCGGTATAGTATGGCGAGCCGTTGTCCTTATGAACCTTGCCGTCTGATGCGCTGTAATACAGTCCGTCCTCGCTCATGCAGATCTGACGCTCATAGTAACGGTACATGGAAGTGTAGAAGACAGTCTTGTCGCGGTCGCATCCGCCAGTCAACTCGATGCGTCCCAGCGCCTCGTTCCACACCTTGCGGGCCTCGGCCTTCACAGTCTCGACGTCGTAGGTCTTTATCTCTCGCTGCAGGTTTTTCCTCGCCTGCTCCGTACTGATAAACGACACACCGTAGCGCAGGCGCAAGTCGCCGCCACTTACGGCGAGTACCACGCAGGCACTCTTGCCTTCGGCCTTCGTACCCCGCACGGCCTTGCCTCCGGCGAGGACATATGTCTGAGAGGGCTTCTGCTGCAACTCGGCATAGAGATAGACACGGGTCTTTGCGTCCAACCACTGCCACCCGCTCACGCTGCTGCCTTTGACGGTGAGGCTTCCGTTGCCCGAGTTGAGCAGCAGATAGGCTGGTACGCCCTCACAGGCGGTCTGCAAACGGTAGATGCCCGACTGGTGCGACAGCGAATAATCCACCTGCACGCCCGCACCATCGAGATAAGTAGAGTAGGAATAGGGCGTTATGCGTTCGTTGTCGTAAGTGTAGGAAATCACGTTGTCACGAAGCGAGCCGATGTCGCCACAATACACCGACAGGTTGAACGCCGAACGCTCGCGATGGTGGGTGACTATGAGCGGCAGGCCGTTGATGCGGTCTGCTGTGAAATCGGCACGCTCTGGATATATGCGGAGCATACTGTTGGGCAGATGTACCGTGGGGAACGTGGGTACCAGAAGATGGCTGATGTTGCCAATGTAGGGATTAACGTAGTCAACCCAAGTTTTGCCGTTACCGCCGGCCTGAGCCATTCCCGTTAACGACAGGGCGGCCATGCAGACAAGCGCTTTCTTGAAAAAGGATGATAATTGCTTCATTGTAATTATAACGTGAGTTCGACGAAATATAAGTGCTTGAAAATTTGGTGATTAGCGAAAATTGTTGTAACTTTATAGTGTTGAAATACAAAGAATTACAAACAATAATCGCTATGATTACCGAGGACAAAGTTACAGAATTATTTTGTATTGCAGATGATTTTTGCAAGTTTTTTGATGCCATGATGGAAAAATATGCTCTGAAAGCAGATAAGAAACGGCAATATCACCGCAAGTCAACAAGGAAGTAGCCATCCCTTTGGCTCTATTCATCAAGAAGGTGCTGCTCGGAAAATGTACTGGCATAAGTTTCGTGGACAGCACTCCCCTTAATATTAACGTTACGTACAACAGGGGTGAAGACTTAATTCAAGCTTCTTACCTGCCGGATGAAATAAAAAGGCGAATCTTTTGGAGGCTTGCCTTTTATTTGCTACCTTTGTAACGCAATAATCAATATCCGGCTATAATGAAATTACGACTACTCTCAACCTTGTCTTTGATATTATGCTGTGCGGGCAGTGTGCTAGCCTATAACTTAAAGTATGTCAGAGGTCTGTCAAATAGTTCTGTGCTTTCGATAGCCCAGCGTCCGAGTGGTGAGATGCTCTTTGGTACCTGTGACGGTCTGAACAGTTACGACGGCAACGGTATGTGGCTGACCGCACAAAACACCGGAGTAGTATTGTATGGCAATCTGGTGGAGGACGTGAAAACCGTGGGCGGCAGCATGTGGGTGCTGACCAACTACGGTCTGAACATTATGTCGCCGACGGGCAGCAAGGTAGACTACTATAAGCAGTTCAAGGGGCTACGCAGAATACGCTGCAATCCTTCTGGCGATGGTTTCCTGCTCCATAACGGCCATTTGTGGTTCTTAGATAAGAAAGGTCGTTTTCAATCGGTTTCGCTGGGCAGCATCAGGCAGAACGAGGTGTGCGACTTCAGCCTGTCTGATGGCAGACTGTATGTATTCTTGCACGACCGCATCGTGCGTTATGTTGTCAGGAAGACCGACAGCGGGTACGACGTAGGACGCGGCAAGACAATAGCCACTATGACCATCAAGATGGCAACAGCCGATGACGATGTGGAGTATCTGGTGGACAAAGACAACCAGTTGTATGCTTTTCGTCTGGCAACAGAGCGATTAGACCGATATCTGTCTTTACAACATGAAACCGCCACGCATGGCAGCATCACCGATGTTCTGCGATTCAGAAACCATCTGTTTGTGTCTTTCTCCGAACGCAGCGTTATCAGACTATCACTTGACGATGTCTTTAATGAGTCTGACAGCAGCAACCGGCAGGTCGTTGACTTGGGCATTGAGACCGGCGTATTCTGCATGCAGAAGGACCGCAACGGCGAAATCGTATGGATTGGTACCGACGGACTGGGAGTAGGGATGTATAGCGATGAGCCTTACTCCTTTTACACCATCATGCTGTCGAAATTACGCGCCATGCGCGACTGCCCCATACGTGCCCTGCTCTACGACCGTGAGGGTACGCTTTGGGCGGGTACGAAGGGCAACGGCCTATTGGCCATTCCGCACTTTTCTGTCTTTACGC
>CALZMK010000198.1 GCA_945788545.1 uncultured Prevotella sp. | reverse complement strand
GGAAAGAAAAAGGCACATAGGATATGAAAACAGAGAGACTGACAGTGAAATATCAATCGAGGACAGTTGGACGCTTGTCACTAACTCACGACAACAGGCTTTGTGCATTCGAATATGATTCAGGATGGCTTGCAGATGGATTCAGCATCTCCCCTCTCGAACTGCCATTGCGTGAAGGACTTTTCATAGCCAAACCTCGTCCGTTCTATGGTAATTTTGGAGTGTTCGAAGACAGCCTTCCTGATGGTTACGGACGTTACCTGCTACATAAGGCATTGATGAGACAAGGGATAAACGACGGTAATTTGTCGTCGCTCGATCGTTTGTCCATTGTTGGCAGTGGCGGTATGGGAGCGTTGGAATACTATCCTGAAACGAGGATTTCCATGGACGAGAACTATACAGACTTTGATAAACTGCAACAAAAGGCTTTGGAAGTGCTGGATGAACGCCAAGATGATGATGCCTCACTGCTTTTATATAACAGCGGAAACAGTGGAGGATGTCGCCCAAAAGCCATATTCGAAGATGATGAAGGCCATTGGATAGTGAAGTTCCGTCACACCTTCGACCCTCATGACATGGGTATTCAGGAATACAAATATAATGAGGCTGCCAGACGTTGCGGTATAAATGTCCCTGATTTCAAACTTGTGAACGGAAAATATTTCACCACACGCCGTTTTGACATTTCTCCTGATGGTGAGCGCATACATGTAGCTACAGCAGGGGGGCTCCTCGGAGTGTCCATATCCGAACCGGTGCTTGACTATACTAATCTTCTTGCCCTCACGGGATATATCACTCAAAACAAGGACGACGTGGAAGACATGTTCCGACGTATGGTGTTCAACTACCTTGCAGACAACAAGGACGACCATTGTAAGAATTTCAGTTTTATGGTAATACGCAATGACAAAGGCAAATGGATATGGCGTCTGGCTCCTGCATACGACTTGACTCATTGCACCGAGGGATACAATGGCGAGCATGCCACTTCTGTCAATTCCACGTCAAGTCCCTCATATGACGACTTCCTTGCTGTAGGCACCAAGGCGAAGATACCTCCTGCCCGTTGCCGTGAGTTATACGAGCAAGTAAGGGATAATCTTAATGACATTGAGTAATATAAATAACTCCGTCCGGAGGTGATTCCATATACACCTTCAACTCTTCGGCATACTTGTCGTCATACATTTCCACCCTTGCATAGTGCCCTTCCCCTCCTTGCCCTCGGCATCAACTTCTCGTCGGAGAAAGGCACTATCGACGGATTTCTGCCAAAGGAACTGTAAGAAATATAGATTATGCTGTGATTGTAGTCACACTGCTCTATTTATGCTTATCGATCGAATTTCCATCCTCATATCATAAATTTTTTATTTATTACCCTCATACCATCACCTTTATTACAAAACATTCATTATCAAAAACTTAAAACGCAAGAATAAGGTGAGGGTATGAGGGTAAGTAAGAAAAACACATCAAACACCCTCACTTTTTTATAAAAAAGATGGAAATATCTTATTATTTTAAGGAGTTTTGTGACAATAAAATGAACAGCTGGTGTGATAATGAATGAACAGCTGGTGTGATAATGAATGGACTGCTGTTGTGATAATGAAAGAACAGTTAGTTAGGAACTTTCATAAAGGCTATTGATAAACTGTCAGAAGTTAACTTGTGTGATGTACTCAACAAGCTATCGTTGTATCCTCACAAGGCTTTGTATGTCCATCCCAAAGCTTTGAACGGAGATACGAAGGCTTTGTATCTCCGTTCGAAGCCTTCGAACGGAAGTTCAGGATATATACTCGGCACAACAGTCGGCACAGCGCTCACCATCCACTCCGGCTGAGACAATGCCACCGGCATAACCTGCTCCCTCGCCACAGGGGAAGAGACCACGCAGGCGGATGTGCATGAGAGTGTCGGGAGTGCGGAGGATGCGGACGGGAGAGGATGTGCGGGTCTCAACGGCTATCACAACTGCCTCATTAGTAAGGAATCCACGACTTTTGTTGCCGAAGAACTTGAAGCCCTCGCGCAAGCGACGGGACACATGCTCGGGCATCCAGAAATGAAGGGGCGAGGAGATAAGTCCGGGGGCATAGGAGGAACGGGGAAGGTCGTAGCTGAGCTTGCCATTGACGAAATCCACCATACGCTGGGCGGGGGCTGTCTGCTTCATATTGCCCTGCTGCCAACAGTCGGCCTCAACCTTCTCCTGGAAGTGCATCATCTTCAGAGGTCCGTCGCCCTCAACATCCTCGGGGCGCAACTCCACCACCATACCACTGTTTGACCACTGTCCGCCTCGATTGCTCGGACTCATCCCGTTGACTACTATCTGACGCTCGCCCGTGGCTGCGGGGATGATGAATCCGCCGGGGCACATGCAGAAGGAATAGACGCCACGCTGATCGACTTGGGTGACGAAGGAATATTCGGCTGCGGGGAGATACTTCCCCCTGCCCTGCTTGTTGTGATACTGTATGCGGTCGATGAGTTCGGAGGGATGCTCAAGGCGCACTCCCACGGCAAGGCCCTTGGCCTCGGTCTCGATACCGCTCTCGGCAAGATAGCGATAGACATCACGGGCACTGTGACCTGTGGCGAGAATGACTGGCCCACGGAACACCCGCTGCTCGCCGCTCTCCACGCCCACAGCCTCCACGCCTACAACAGTGTCGCCATCGAGAAGGAGGCGAGTCATGCGGGTGAGGTGGTGCACCTCGCCTCCACATCTTATTATTGTGTTGCGCATATTCTCGATGACACGAGGCAAGCGGTCGGTGCCGATATGGGGATGGGCATCGCTGAGAATATCCACCGATGCTCCATGCTGACAGAATACATTCAGAATTTTATCTACATTGCCGCGCTTCTTACTGCGTGTGTATAACTTGCCGTCGGAATAGGCCCCTGCCCCACCCTCGCCATAGCAATAGTTGCTCTCGGGATCAACCTTCTGCGTCTTGGTAATCTTGGACAGGTCGCGCTTGCGCTCATGCACATCTTTTCCCCGCTCGATAACGACAGGACAAAGTCCGTGCTCAATGAGACGGAGGGCGGCAAAAAGACCGCCAGGTCCCTCGCCTACCACCACTACCCTCTTGCCCGAAGAGACATCGGGATAATGGGTGGGCACGTATTCTGTGGCAGGAGGTTCCTCGTTGATAAAAATCCTTACAGTGAGATTTACATATACAGGATTATGGCGCGCGTCGATGCTGCGCTTGAGTATTCTCAAGCCTCTGATTGTGCGGGCGTCGATGCCCTTTTCACGTGCAATATATTCCTTAACTGTGGCGGCTGAATATGCTATATTCGGCAGCACTCTAATCTGATAATCGTTTGTCATAGGTGCAAAGTTACGGCAAAAATTGAAAAAAAGTGCTATAAGACGCGTTAAAAGTGGTTAATAACATTGATTATCCGCAGATAATTTGTATCTTTGCACCAAGATATAATAAAAAACGATTAGTATGCAACAAAGATTTATAGCCGGCCCGTGCGTTATTGAGTCAGCGGAACTGCTCGACACAGTGGCACAGGAACTTGTGAGAATAAACAACAAGTTGGGCACCGACATCATATTCAAGGCCTCGTTTGACAAGGCCAACCGCACGTCTATTCACTCTTTCCGCGGCCCCGGAATGGACAAGGGTCTGCAGATGCTTGCCGACATCAAGAGCAAGTATGGATTGCGCCTGCTCACCGACATCCACGAGAGCTATCAGGCAGCACCCGTGGGCGAGGTGGTGGATGTGATACAGATACCGGCATTCTTATGCCGACAGACCGACCTGCTCGTGGCTGCCGCCAAGACGGGAAAGACGGTGAACATCAAGAAGGCACAATTCCTGAGCGGCAATGACATGCGCTATCCCGTGGAGAAAGCCCGCGAGGCAGGGGCCAAGGACGTGTGGCTGACGGAGCGAGGAAACATGTTCGGATATAACAACCTGATTGTGGATTTCCGCAATATTCCGGATATGCTGCAGATAACAGAGACGGTGGTGATGGATTGCACCCACAGTGTGCAGCGGCCTGGGGGCGCTGGGGGCAAGACGGGCGGCGACCGACAGTTTGTGCCGGCTATGGCATTGGCTGCCAAGGCGTTCGGCGCCAACGGATGGTTCTTCGAAGTGCATCCCGACCCCGACAAGGGACTTTCGGACGCAGCAAACATGATGGGTCTCGATAAGCTTTGTGAGCTTATCGAGAAATTAAAGAATTAAAGAATTAAAGAATTAAAGTTGCTGCGCGCTGATTGAGAAATTAAAGTCGCTGCAAGCAGCGAAATTAAAAAATTAAAAAATTAAAGAAACGAAGTTCGATGAAGTCAATTAAAGTTCGGATGCGGATTCATTCTTCATTCTTCATTCTTCATTCTTCATTTAATTAAGATGAAAGTTCGAGACT
>CALZMK010000197.1 GCA_945788545.1 uncultured Prevotella sp. | reverse complement strand
ATTCGTGGTCTTGATTTCTTCAATTGGGAAATCAAGACCACTATTCTTATAATCTTAAAAACGGTCAGCAAACCATTTAACCCAAATCGGTCATCATGGCCAGCCTGGATTGTGTTTTTTTTCAGAAGAGCGGATTTTATCCCCAAACGGCATAATGACCGTTTGGGGGGTTATGCTTTCTTGCGATACTGCGACGGTGTTATTCCTACCACCTGCTTGAATATTCTTGTGAAATGCGACATATCGTAGAAACCGCACTTCATTCCTATCTCGCTGATCGACATGTCATCGCGGTTGTCCAGCATATCTTTGGCTTTCTGCATCTGGCGCTTGCGGAAATATGCCATCGGTGTGTCGCCCGACACAGCATTGAGCTTTCGGCGCAACTGCTGCTGACTCATACATAGGGCTATAGCCACACTGTCTACGGAGAGGTCCGTCGCCATCAATTCGTCCACTGCGGCATCCACCCTATTGAGGAACACGCGGTCGCAAGGCGGCAGCGTCTCCACGGCAGCCTGTTTGTCGTCGGCTGGCGCCTGCATATAGCGTAGGCGCAGCAAGCGGTGTTTCTCCAGCAGGTTGCCGACAGTTACGGATAGTTCTTCAGCATCAAATGGTTTATATATATACGCATCAACGCCAATCTGCAGTCCGCGCAGCTTGTCTTTCTGGGTTGTCCTCGCCGTGACGATGATGACAGGAATGTGGTTGAGCACCTCCGATTCCTTCACTCTCTGACACAGTTCGTAGCCATCCATGCGTGGCATCATGAGATCGGTGATGATGATGTCGGGCACCGTCTCCGTGGCAATGCGCAGTCCCTCCTCACCATCACGTGCCAACACGAGGCGGTATCTTGCCTTAAGCTGCATTGTCATGTATTCCGCCACATCGGCATTGTCTTCCACGATGAGCACGAGCTGACGGGTGTCAGCAGAACTGCCGTCAGCCACATCACCACCATCATCATCCATATCATGACTATTCGCACCGATATCCACGAGGGCATCACTCTTGTCGCCTGCCACAGGATTATTATCCTCTCCACAACCGGAAGTTCCGTTATTGCCACCTGTTTTAGTATTTGCTCCAAGCAGCATGTCGTCAGGGATTGTTCCGAGTGACTCAAGCGGCTTCACGTCAACACCCGCCGGGGCCTTGACGGGCACGTTTACAGTGAATACCGAACCGACGTCCACCTTACTGTCGAGCGTTATGCTGCCGCCAAGGGTTTTCACTATCTGGTTCACGAGGGCCAGTCCCACTCCCGACCCGATGGCCTTCTTGTCGCTCTCTGTCTGATAGAAGGGTTCGAAGATATGCTGCTGCTCATTTTCCGGTATACCGCTACCATAGTCGGCAATGCGCAGGGTCAGCATGTCGTTCTCCACCTCAAGCGCCACAAGCACCTGTCCGCCCTCCTTGGAGAACTTTATGGCATTTGTCAGAAGGTTGCACAACACCTTCTGGGCATAGTCTGGCACGAAGTCACACATCATCTTCTTTTGCTTTGGGGCATACATCAGGGTTATCTGTCTGGAGTGTGCCATATTGAGATGACTCTCTATGATGTTTGCCATGAAGAGCACGATGTCGCCATGATGCCAGTCGGGATGTCCGATATTCGACTTCACCTTCTGTATGTCGAGCAACTGGTTGATGAGCGACAGAAGGCGCGTGCCTTGTCTTGACACCATGCTTCCCACCTTTGCCATATCGCCTGCCGGCACCTTGCCTTCCTCCATCATCCGTGAATATCCGAGAATAACGGTGAGAGGGGTGCGAAACTCGTGTGTTATGTTAGTGAAGAAACTTATTCTCATCTCCTCCATCTGATGCTGCTCCATCTGCTTGCGCTTACGGCTACGAAGGGCGTAGAGCATGAAACTCATTGTCACACCACCGAGCACGAACAAAAGGACTGCAGCCATAATGCTGACCCACTTAAGCGATTTCTCCGTTTGATACTCCTCGTTCAGGGCATTCACTTCGGCACGCCTCTGCTCATGCTCATAGCGCACTCGCATGTTCTGCATGTGAACAATATTCTTCTCGCTCGTCAGACTGTCGCTGAGTTGGTCAAACGTCCGGTAGTAGTGAAGAGCGCGCCGGCAGTCGTCTTTCTTTGCATAGATGTCGTAGTACAGCTTGGCAATCTGCGCCTGGTGTTCGAGCGAATGCAGGTCGTGGGCAAGGCGGTCGGCAGTGGCGAGATAGGTCATCGCTGTGTTTTCGTCGCCGATTTTAATGTATATCTCCGCAAGAGCGAGACATGGTTCCATGGCATGCCACCTGTCTTCTGACGTTCCCATTATTTCGTATGCCTTGCGATACTCGGCTATTGCTTCTGTCCGTCTGCCTTGCTTCTCGAAGAGGCGTCCGAAGTGGGTATAGCAGAGCGATATGCCGAGGTCGGAATCGGCGAGTCTGTTCTGCTGCATCGACTGCTTGTAGCATGCCCATGCGGAGTCGAGCATGTTTCGCTTTTCGAATACCGAACCTATATTTGCGTAGTTGATGGCCTGTCCGAGGTGGCTTCCGAGTGTCTTCTCTCCCTTCAATGCAGCGCGGAACATAGAGTCTGCCGTTTCGGTGTCGCCGAGAGTAAGACTGATGTTTCCGATGCCGTTGAGGGATACCACACGGTTTTTCATTGCCGTCTTGTCGTTTCGCCGACTGAACAGGTCGCCGAGGTGCAGCGCACGATAGTGGTAGTCCACTGCCTCGTCGAGCACTCCCATTCTTCTGAAATTCGTTCCGATATTGTTCAGCGCCTGCACTGTGGCGATGGTGTCACCGAGTTTCCTTGCGAGTTCCAGTTCACGATTATGACAGGCTATGGCTTTCATGAAGCGGTTTTCATCTCGCCACAAGCGTCCCCGCTTCTGGAGTGATCTCATCTCAAGCATATAGTCGCCGCTCTTTTCGGCTTCTTTCACCAGGCTGTCGAGTTGTTCTTTGTCTTTCATGCCGTTTACCACACTGTCGGCGGCATCACGCTTCATGGCGAGGACGCGTGGCGACGGTGAACTATGGCACGACATGATGAGAGTCAGGATTATGGCACACGTAACCAGGAAGGCTGCGCTGCGCACAGAGAATAATAGTCGGATTTTTCGAAATGTATTTAAGGTATAGTAGCGATCTGTCATACGCCAAAATAATGTGGTACTGATTGGTATTTTGCGCATTCTGCCGACATCCAGCAAACGGGAGTCTACTAATACGGCAATATGTCTATCGATGCAAATATACTACAACTTGACAACACTGCAAAAAACTGACTGGAAAAATTTGCAGAAGGGGGAAAAACAAGTATCTTTGCATAAGATAGGCTTCACCTCAGCATAACAATCAAGCAAGCTTGTTGTCCTGCATTCGGTTTGCACTATCTTTGCATAAGATAGGCTTCACCTCAGCATAACAATCAAGCAAGCTTGTTGTCCTGCATTCGGTTTGCACTATCTTTGCATAAGATACAAAATCTCCTCTCCTTTCATGAATAACAAAACGACATACAGCCTCAACTACCGCAACTCTGACGACTACATCATCCGCCACACCACAACAGCCGACATACCACGGCTGAAGGAAATATTCGCCATTGCCCGCCGATTCATGGCGGAAGCCGGCAACCCCAATCAATGGACAGAAGGATATCCAAGCGAGGAACTTCTACAGGAAGACATTGACAGCGGGGACAGCTACGTTATCGTGAAAGGAGACAGAATAGTGGCTACTTTCGTACTGCGTGGCGGCGCCGACCCTACCTACGACATCATCTACGACGGCAAATGGCCCAACGACAAACCATACGCCACTATCCACCGCATCGCCAGTTCGGGCGAAGCAACGGGCATCATGCACACCGCCCTGCAGTATGCCCTCACCCTCTACGACAACATCCGCATCGATACACATCGCGACAATCTCGTGATGCAACATCTGCTTGCCGACGAGGGGTTCAGCTATTGCGGAGTTATCCACTGCTGGTCTGGCGACGAGCGGCTGGCATTCCAACTTACGAAGAAGGGATAGGAAAAAATCTTTGACGATATATTAAGCCCAAAACGGTCATTAGGCCGTTAAATGTGATATTTTATAACTGCTTGCAGTCTTTTGCTTTTTATAAGGCGTCTTTTGTCCGTTTTTAATTCGCAATAGCTTGCTATTACTCATTAAAAGCCAACCAAAATCCACTCTTCTAAAAATCAAAATCCAAGCAAGCCCTAACGACCGATTTGGGTTAAGCCAAACAGAATCCACTCTTCTAAAAATCCAAAATCCAAGCAAGCCCAATGACCGATTGGGGTTAAAAAAAACTATCATAGAGCAGAGGTCCCTGCGGTCTCTCCGCCCCTATTGCCTGTTCCTATATGCGAGCGGAGTCATGCCTGAGCGCTGCTTGAAGAAATTGGAGAGGGCGCTCTGGTCGC
>CALZMK010000196.1 GCA_945788545.1 uncultured Prevotella sp. | reverse complement strand
GATTGCCGTCGAGCATACGAGCCCAGAAGTTTATCTTCCAACCGATACTCCATCCCGTTGCCATGTCGCCACGCTGAATCAATGTATTGCGGGCGGCCTGGAAGAGTTGGGGATTGAGTGTCGGAGAAATCAGATTGCTCGGATAGAGTCCATAGAGATGCGAGATATGACGATGGTCATCCGTAGGACTGTCGGCATCCACCAACCACTCCTGCACCTGATTATGCCTTCCAATCTGCATGGGAGGCAGAAGAGCAAGGGTGTTGGCTAACGAGTCCTCATACTGCGAGTTACCGCCAAGAACCTTTGTGGCGAGCAAGGTGGAGTTGAGAGCATCAAAGGCAATCTGGTTGTCCATAGTACAACCGGCAGTTATTGTTGAGCCTGCACCATGATAACCATGTTCGGGAGACATCGACGGGGCTGTGACGAGCCATCCATACTTGGGATGCTTAACGAAATGACTCATATAGAAGTCGGCAGAGCCTTTGAGAACAGGATAATACTTGCGGAGGAAGTCCTTGTCGCCTGTGAAGAGATAGTGCTGCCACAAATGCTGTGCAGCCCAGGCGCCACCGTTGGGCCACATACCGAAATATGCGCCATCCACCGGACCCGAGATACGCCATATGTCGGTGTTATGGTGAGCTACCCATCCCTTGGCACCATACAGAACCTTAGCTGCCTCTGCACCAGTAGTGGCAAGGTCGCTGACGAGCGAGAAGAAGGGCTCATGACATTCCGAAAGATTGGCAACCTCGGCAGGCCAGTAGTTCATCTCGGCATTGATATTGATGGTGTATTTACTGTCCCATGGTGCATACATACCTCCATTCCACACTCCCTGCAGATTTGCAGCCTGTCCTCCAGGTTGCGACGAGGAGATGAGCAGATAGCGACCATACTGATAGAGCAAGGCAACAAGATTAAGGTCGTCGGATTGGTTGAAATTCTTTACACGAACATCAGTCTCCGCCTCCGAAGCCTTTGTCATTGGGAGGTCGAGCTCCACACGTCCAAACTGCTCGCAATACTTTTCGGTATGATCGGCAAAGAGCTGTTTGTATGACTTCTTCAAGGCCTTATTCATCATTGCCTCACAACGTTTGGCGGCATTGCCCGACACGTCGTGATAATTTACGAAATTGGTTGCTCCAATAATATATATTGTTGCAGCGGTAGCATCATTAACAGTGAGTTTACTGCCATTACCCTCTGCCGCAACAGCCTTCACCTTTCCGTCGGCCTTGATGGTGATAAGACATTCGGCATTAAGGGCAGAGGGAATACCCTCCTGCTCAACACCCTTGCATCGCATGGTGAGTTGGGCGCCCTTCACACTAACCTGCGGCTGGAGCGCCTCGGGACAATCATACGAGAGTGAGAACGAGAGTGCTTTCTTCTTGCTTGCCTCTATCCTCATTACAATAACATCATCGGCAAGCGAGGCAAAGGCAGTACGGGTATATTCCACTTCACCCACCTTGTATCTGACGGTGGAAGTGGCATTCTCAATATTGAGGTCACGATAATAAAGCTTCCCCCCGTCTCCCACGAGAGGGAGAGAAGCCCCAGGTTTATAATTAAAATTCAGTATAACATTGCCAAATGGGAGGAAGCGCATACCGTTCTGCGGAGTGTTGAAGTTCTCGTCAATCATCTTCTGTGCCTCGGCAAACTTGTCGTTGAACACCAGTTGACGGATGTTGTCGAGGGCATAACGTCCCTTGGGATTAAGATTGTTGTGAGGGCCACCGGCCCAAAACGTCTCTTCGTTGAGCTGCAATGTCTCCTGTTCGACGCCACCGAACACCATTGCGCCCATGCGCGAATTTCCTATAGGTAATGCATCCGTCCAATGCTCTGCCGGACGACTATACCATAGTTTTAAGTCTTGTGCCAACGCTGTCACACCTATCGACAGCAAGAGGCATAGGTTAAATAGTTTTTTCATTTTTATGATACATTCTTGTTGATTTTCTCTTGTCTTTTTTCTTATAGTCGGATAACGTCTGCAAAGTTAAGGCTTTTTTTCGAGAAAAACCAGCAAAAATGTATCATAAATCATTGATAATGTTTCATCGTATCGTCAACTCCTTGACAAAAGGCTTTTCGAAGCCATCCACGTATATCTTAACAAGTGCTTTTCCGCTCTTTTCGGTGGATTGCAGTCTTACGAGTCCCTCTCCGAAGTAGGTATCGAGTTCGGTGGTGCGCCATGATTCCTTGCGTCGCATGTCACCCGTCTCCACACCAAGAAGACGAATCGGGCCCTCCACCTCAACACGGAACTTCCGAGGTTGCATCTGCTGGATAAGTCCATCCTTGTCAACAAGAGTAAGACGGATATGGCTTACTGTATTTTTTGCTGTTTCCATCGAGAAATCGGGTGCCACTGGAGATAATATTATATAGTCGGCGTCGAGGCGCACATCTGCCACAGGACCATGGTTGATGAGTGAGTCGCGCATTACCTCCTTGCCTCCCTTATATCCCACTGCAAGCACCTTGCCCTGGCGTGCCGGCAACTGAATTGTTATACAGTTGTCGGGATAATCGGCAGTGACGCGTGGCTTCAGCGGTAATTGTGGATTGCTCCACATCGGGAAGAAGAACTGTACGGAGTCGCATGTCGTATAACATCTCACCTCTACACAACGGGAGTCGGTATATGGCAAATCCCATGTGTCTGCCATTGGGGGATATTGCCAGTGGTCGGTACCGATAGCTTGATCAAAACAGTTATCCCTCACCACCAGTTTGAGATAATCCTTATCGGGATTCCATGCAGGATGATAATATGCTGCCTGCGGACGCTCCTTCAGGGTCATGTCGAATGGACATGAGCACCAGCCCTTGGCGGGCCATGGAGACGATTCTCCGAGATAATCCACACCTGCCCACACAAACGAACCGGCGATAAAGTCGTTATCCCTTACATAGTTCCAAGGATTATATTCCACAAAATCCCTCACCACTTCCTCTCGCAATCCCGAATAATATACAAAGGCCTCAGCCACAAACATCTTGCGCTCGGGATGGCGCTTGTGGTCGGCTATCATACGGTTTTCAAGATAGTTGTATCCCACAAGGTCAGTCACCTCGCCAAACTTGTCGGCGAAGCCCTGCTGACATGCCACCATAGTGGGGCGAGTGGGGTCGAGTTTCTTCACGATATCATTCAGTTCGTGTGCTCTTTCCACTCCCTCATCATCCGATTTCCATGCCTCACTCACCTCATTACCTATGCTCCATACAATCACCGAGGGATGATTTCTGTCGCGCAGCACCATGTCGGCAATGTCGCCATGGGCATTATCGTCATAGAACGGTTCGTAATATCCCGATTTCCATTTGTCGAAAGCCTCGTCGAGAACGAGCAATCCAAGAGTATCGCATATCGTGAGAAACTCCGGTGAGGGAGGATTATGAGAACAGCGAATTGCATTGCAGCCTATACCCTTGAGAGCCTTAAGACGACGGAGCCACACCTCATCGGGTACTCCCACACCAAGACTACCGGCATCCTGATGCAGACACATACCCTTGAGTTTCATATTCTTTCCATTGAGCCAGAATCCAGTGTTGGCATCAAAGCGGATGTCGCGGAATCCGAATGGAGTAGAGACTTCGTCAATGACCTTGCCTCCCTTCTTCAATCTCGTGACCAATTTATACATCACGGGATTATCAGTACTCCATAATTTCGCACCTTTAAGCAAGTAACTATCTCCTGTAAAAGAGGCGACTACCTTGCCACCCTCGTAAATGATATGAGAAACGGATAATCTGGAGATATCGGTTTGTTCTTGATTATCTGCATTATCTATCTCTGTCTTTACTGTGATGTTTCCATCACCCTTGGCAATGACAAAGATTCCGTTCTCCTTTATCCTTGTTGCTCCAGTGGCAGTGAGCCATACATGTCGATAGATGCCCGACCCCGTGTACCAGCGCGACTGCTCCTCCCTATCCACATGCACCACGAGACGGTTTTCTCCCTTTATATTAATATAAGGTGTAATATCAAATGAAAAACCGGTATATCCATAGACATGATGTCCGAGGCGATGCCCATTGAGCCACACCGTGGCACGATGATACACACCATCGAAGGTTATGGACAGACGGCGGTTTTTGATAGATGCTGGTAGGGTGAAGTTCTTGACATATATGCCTTGTCCACCGGCAAGATAACCGGCAGAGCCTCCCATCTGCGGGTCGAACGGCAATTCAATGCTCCAGTCGTGGGGCACTGAAACAGTGCGGAATTCCTTATTGCTATAAGCTGATTGCGCCGTTGCCGAAGTCACCTCACTTGCCGTCACCTGAGCCTGTTCGGGTTCAGTGTCATCCGTCACCTTGTTTTTTTGAGCTTTTGCCTTCGTGTCACCGAGTCTCATGTCAGTAATACCCAGTTCGGCAAGCACTGTTTTCACC
>CALZMK010000195.1 GCA_945788545.1 uncultured Prevotella sp. | reverse complement strand
TGGTCGATGAACGGGTGCTCGTCGGTCATGTCGAAGTTATACACCTTTTTATATACGTCCTTTATCTGATTGAGTGCCTCAACGGGATTACCCGTGATGAGGATGGAAAAATGCCACGGATAGTTTATCTTGTCCTTGATGAAGACAATCATTGGATGCGTTTCTTCTTCTATATTCCTGATGTGGAAATCGTCGAGCACTCCAGCGGCATGAGGATTAATATCTCCGCCACTGTTGCCTAACATGTTTTCCCAACGCCTCTGATAAAACTCTTCACCCATTTCGCGCAGCGTCTGTTCCGTCACATACATTTTGATGTTGCCACCGTCAGTGTTATCCTTCTTCGGTTTCAAGCCATACATCTCCATGAAATTCCGGTCGCCAAGCAGTATTTGAAGGCTGACAGTCTTCTTTGAGTTTAGCTGTATAGTAGAGTTGTTGCCGCCGTTGCTTGGCGTACCCATCGAAACGCTGAAGAGTTTCACGCAGGCGAGTTTCTCCACTTCTTTGGTGAAGGTTGAGGCTTGGATGATGTCGCCCGGGTTTCTCAACACTACGATGTTGTCCTTGTTGAAGCCCATCGGGGCATTAATGATATGGCGCATCTGTAGCGACATGGTCAGAGCCACGGCAATCATAACGATGGTTATCACGTTCTGCAAGACGATGAACACCCTACTGAATACCATTCTCGTATGATGGGCAAATGTGCCACGAACCACCTCTATCGGTTGCGCCCTCGATATTACTACGGCCGGAACAATGCCAGCCAAAGCTCCTAACATAAGGGCAAACATCAGTACGCCGCAAATACTAATCGGAGTGAGCGCCTCGGCGAGCAGCAACTTGGTTTCGAGCAACTGCGAGAAGAACGGCGCAAAGGCTGCTGCCAACAACACACTCAGCACCAACGACAAGAGACAGAGCATGATGCTCTCGGACATCAGCCTACTGACGATGCCACTGCGATAGCTGCCAAGGAGCCTTCGCATAGCCATCTCGCGCGACCGTCGGCCTGCCTGTGCCACCGTGAGGTTGATATAGTTGAACACGGCAAACAGCAGCACCACAAGACAAGAGGCAAACAACATCCTGACTAGTTTCAGACTGCCTCGCGAGGTATGCCGACTGCCGTCGCTTATCTCGCTGAAATACTGCTCGGAGAAAGGCATGACGATGGCCTTAGACTCCATATCCTTTAATTGGAATATCCAGAAAAATTCTTTGAAGTATTGTGTCATGTCGGCAGTCTTCGCCCGAAGGTCAGTATTCGGCTTGGTAAGCAGATAGAGTTCCGAACCACAGGCATTAGACAGGCCCTTAACAAGACTTTCGTTCGATACATGCTCGAAGCGGCAAACGAAATCTGCCTCCTGCAGCGAACTGTTCTTCATCTCCTTCATCACTCCCGTCACATTCAGCGTCTTGTCGCTATAAGCCAACTTCACGTGCTTGCCTATCGGGTCAGCGTCGCCGAAGAGTTGTCGTGCAAGTTCCTCTGTTACCACGCAGTCATCCTTCCCACGCAGCACGCTCCTGCGGTCGCCCCTAAGCAGTTCAAAGTCGAACATCTGGAAGAAAGTGGAATCCACATACAAGGCATGTTTCTTCAGCAACTGGTCGTCGTTAATGTGAATCAATGTCTCGTCCCTTGCCACTCCGCAAGTCATCTCAATCTCGGGATAGCGACTCTTCAGGTATGGCGCCACCTGTCGCGATGTTCCAATCACCTTGTCGTCACTACCCATGTCGATGCCCAAGGTATATATCCTCTCCGCCTTAGAGTGCTGCTTATCCACCCTATACTCCTGCCACACATACACGCCAATCAGCATCACGAACATCAGCGAGACGGATAGTCCGAAGACGTTGATGGCGGTATAAACCTTGTTTCTTGATAGAAACGTAATGTAAGATTTAATGTTTACCTTATTCATCCTTCAAATATTTTACTGGATTTCCATTTGCTATTTTATAACTGTTGATAACCACCACCGCCACTACCAAGACAAGAAGAACGATAAAACTTGTCAGGAAAACGAGTGGCGATAGGGTTATTTTCTCACTAAACGCCGTGAGCCACTGATTGGAGAGCATTACAGCGGCAATGCAACCCATTGCGAGCGATGGCATTGCTATCCACAGGATGGAGCGGACGAAGATGGATAGTATGTCCATCACCTTTGCGCCGTTCACCTTTCTTATGGCTATCTCCTTGCGACGGCGGTTCACCTCGTCGATGGTGTAGCCCACAAGTCCTATCAGGGCAATAAGAAACGTCACCACGCCAGCCGCCATCACCACCTTGCGCAGCGAATCAACATCCTGATAGCTGTCGCCAACCAACGAGGAATAAGCAAGTACTTGAACCTCGCGCCCAGGGCAAAGCCTCTCCACTGTGCGGCGAACGGCTTTCATCGATGCCTCGTCCAAACGGTGCAGGCGCACCAAGATATAGGGATTGTTCTTGCGGTTGTAGAACATCACGCTCGGACGGGTGTCGGGATCGGTGATGTTGCCGATATGTATGTTCTCATACACGCCGCAGATAGTAAAGAGGTCATTCTGAGTCTGACTATGCTCACTGATAAAAACCTTCCGTCCCACGGCACTGCCATTCCAATGCAGCATCGAGTCCATCTTCACCACAAAACTGCGACTTACCATCACCTCACGCATAGTGCTGTCGGAGTTCTCGGTGAATGTCTTGCCGTCTATGAGTTTTATGTTCATCAACTTCATATAGCCATTGCCCACATAGTAGAGGTCGGCAATGTTAAACAGGTTGCGTGAGTCGCCCGGTACCTGTACATTGTTGCCGCTGGCAGGGTCGAGGGGCAGGCAGGTGCTGCTCGACACCATCTCCACCTCAGACAGTCGTGCCAATTCGTCTTCGCACTTCGAGTAGTTCTCGTCCTGCTGACCTCCGTTCACTGCCACCACAGCGAGTCGATCGTAGTCGTAACCCATGTATTTGTCCATCATCATAGAGTATTGCTGATGTATAACTATGAGCATTGCCACGAGCGTAGCCGAAGCCACAAACTGGAATGCGAGCAAGGCAAGTTTCCAGCGACGGCGCGACGTATGGTAGCCACGAAACGCCGATGTGACGGGAACACTTGAGTAAAGCCATGCCGGCACCACGCCGCCCACAACGAGTATAGCCAAGAAAATGGCGGCAAGAATCCATGCCCCGCGATTCAGCACAACCACCTCCACGGGTGCGCCAAGTAGCTGCTCAATGCTGCCCTTGCATACAAATATTAATAATGTGGCAAGCACAGAGGCGATAATCAGGTGGACGAGTGTCTCGGAGAATGTTATGGAGAGCATATTCCTATTGCCAGCTCCAAAGCATTTCCTCACTGCCATCTCGCGACCGCGCGTCAACACGTTGCCTATGATAATCAGCAGATAGTTCATCAACATCGAGAACAGCAACACGGCTGCCAACACCGACAGCAGCATCACCATGGTCTTGGCGAAGTCACCCTCCATGTGCACCTCGTTGGCTTTCACGAGATAGTAGTCAAGCCCCACTCCCGCTTCCTTCAGCATCTTCTGGTCAACGTTCTCTTCAATCATCTTCTTCACTCCTGCCTTTATGTCATCGGGCTTCGCTCCCTCGCGCAGTCTCACATATCCATGATAGCACTCGTTGCCCACCCAGTTGTTGGGCGAGTCCCAGTCGCTGACCTTATTCCACGTCGCCATCGAGCAGAAAAGATGCTCGTTGCGAAGGTCGGAGCTGAGCGGAAAGTCCTCATACACTGCACCGATGGTCAACGACACCGATGGGAAGTCGCGTGAGGTGATTCTCATTCCCATCGCCTCCTCAACACCGCCAAGCCGCTCAGCCAGGTCACGGCTCACGACGCAGTAGAACGGTTGCGAGAGAGCCTTCTTTGCGTCACCAGCAATAATAGTCTGTGGAAAAACGTCAAACAGGCAACTGTCCACAACCCTGCATCGCTCCATTATCCGCTTGTCGCCGACAGCGATAAACTGCCCCTTGCCAAGCAGTTCGCGCCAGCGTGTCGCCGCCTCCACCTGCGGACAGTATTTCCTCAGTCCCATCGCCGTGGCACCTGACGTAAATCGGCTCGTGCCCTCCTGACCGTTAATCATATAAGACATATAGACCCTGTAAGTCCGCTCATGCCCCTCAAACCAAGTGTCGTAGTTCTGTTCATACCACACCTCGGCAATCATCACCGACCCGAGTGACAAGCCCACGGCGAGGCACAATATCTTAACGATGTTATGCTGCCCCCGTCGCCCAAGATTCCGTATAGCATTAATTATCTCTTTCACTTTTAATTCTTTAATTTTTTAATATTTTAATTCTTTAATTTTTTATAACCAGCACCTCATTATCCTTAAATGCCTCATATCCGCTTACGATAACCTTCTCCCCTGGCTCCAGTCCTTCGAGCACCTCGTAG
>CALZMK010000194.1 GCA_945788545.1 uncultured Prevotella sp. | reverse complement strand
TTTTAAAGAAAGAAAAAACTTATTAACTCATACATTTTCCTCAATTTCGATAGAGTTCACACTGTGTGTTTTGTAATGAACGGAATGCTCCGGTTTTGCGCAATCTTCCCCTTTTGAACGGATATGCTCCGTTTTCTTGGCTAAAAAAATTGGCTAAAACGATGTGAAATGCAATGAAAACGAGATCTTTCCATTCATTTTCAAGCTCACTCTTAGATTGCTTTCAGCTATTTTGATAGATAAAGAGTGAGGAAAGAAACGGATTCCATAGGTATAAATGACTTTAAAAACTTTGTTTTTATCTTCACCGTAATACAGTATTAATCAGAGTAGCTAACCAAAAACCTCGAGAAACGAGTGGAAAATTATGGATGAGGAAATAATAAAAGCGTACATTTGTATAAATTTTGTTAATTCCATATAACTTTTTTATGAGTTTCTACTTGTAATTTAGATTAATTTTTTACCTTTGCAGTGAGTTCCGCATTCTATCACAGACTGTGACCAGTGTTTAACAATGTTTAGACAAAGGGCCACATCGGTGATATGAGGTCACGCCAGGCCGAACCTACATTTAATTGTAAGGAGGCGGGTTCTGGGCGGGAAAGGCGGAATCACTTTTATGGAAAAGGCGTTTACAAGCGTCTTGTTCTTGACACATCGAAATCTGGCAGTTTCGCATTCTTAGTCAAGGCAAGGCAACGGTAGATGTCCTCGGGATGTGTATATAGCACATTCATTATATTGGTAATAGGCATTACTCTCTTATTGGGGGTGGTGGCTACGTAGTTCCATATATGAGTGTAGCGTAACATATCTGGCGTGGACCTCTGGTGTTGCTCGGTCAACTAAGAAGGGCAATGCCAGAGCCTCGATGTGTGGAGCGAGTGACGAGTACAGACCTCCACGCTTTTTTTATAGAGGTTAATAAACAATCAACATTAGTCTTGTAGGGAAGTCGCAAGAGCCATATAAGGAAAATCATGTATTCATTATTATATGAATTTGCGACTGGCACAATACAGACACCTCCTTCGTTCCATTTTTAGATGGAGCGAAGGAGGTGTTGTTGTATATTATGCCAGCAAATAATCCGACAAAATAATTAAGGTGGGTTCTATTAATTCCCACCGTCTAAATGTTATTAATTATGGGTTGTCGTTTTATCATCTTTCCGTTTCTCTCTGGCGCATACTGCCAGTTTATGCGGTCACGATGCCCGCATCGCTCCCTTATAAACTGACACTCTGCTCTCAGAGATAATTCGGAAATCTGACAAAGCGAATTAATAGAACCCACCTTAACATAAACTATAGAAGTATGTCACAAAACAAGACTGTCATTCAGGGTTTAGAACCCGCAGACAACAATTTCGGAAGTTCTCCTGTGGGAGGGAACAATAGTTTTTACACGCGTGGAAATCGACCAGCTGCTCGAGGAACTGTTGTTCCAGGTATGATGGAAGCACAGAATAGCCAGCCAAGCCAGCCAGAAGTTACTCAGGCACCTCATCAACCACATAGGGCGGTGCAGCCAGGGAAACCTATCGTTGGTTTTCTTTTCTCCGTGTCCCGAACTGCGGCAGGAGAATATTGGCCATTGCAAATTGGTCGCAATACAATTGGTCAGTCTCCAGACTGTGATGTTGTTCTTGCAGAGGGCACTGTATCTTCCAACCATGCTGTTATTGTAATTCGCCAGGGAAAGAATGGAATAATTGCAGCTATTAAAGATCCAGAGTCAACAAATGGAACTTTCATTAATGGGGAACGCATTGATTTTGAAGCAGAAGAATGCCATAGTGGAGATGTTATTACTATTGGTAACAACTATCAACTCATCTTTATTTTGGTTGACGCAGGCAAATACGGTTTGACTCCAAACAAGGAGTTTATTCACGTTGATGTGGAAGAATCTGACACTATTGATGACGATATACCGTCATTCAAACCAGGAAACACTCGTCCAGGAGGATTCGACCCATATAATGAAGGACCTATGCCTTGGAATAATGCTGGAGGATATTCTCCTGCAGGAGGAACAGTTGGCATGGATGGGTCTGTTTCTGGTGACAACCATGGCGGAACAGTTCCAATGTAAATAATCTAAAAAGCATCTTAAAGAATGTCTCTTTATAGAATACAAGGAAATACCGAGAAGCGCAAAGGCATTTATTACGAATTCAATTCCAGCGATGAACCATTGGGTGAAGGTGGAATGGGCAAAGTGTATAAAGGTCGTTGTGTTGATGAAAGTACAGGAAATGCTCGTAATGTCGCTGTAAAGTTTATGTACAGTGACCTCCCCCCGTATGCAATAGAGAAGGCACGAAGAGAAGCTGCTATACAGTTCAGGCATGACAACTTGATTGAAATGTTAGGTTTCATCGAGACAGAGAGCAAATCTGTTCTCGGTGAGACTATACATCATTATCATGTGGTTAGTGAACTTCTTGAAGGTGTATCTCTTGACAAGCTATTTGAAGGCAAGTTGACCGACCAGAATGGGCATCTTGTTCCTTTCGCCGAAAAATTATATAAGGACTACCAGCAAGACGTTTTCCATTTCGCAGTTGAGATCACAAAGAATCTTTTGTCAGGTCTTATGACAATGCATGATGCCGGATACATTCATCGTGACATTGATCCGACAAACATAATGATAACCTCTGACGGTAAGATTAAACTTATTGATTTCGGTATTGCAAAGAAAATGAATTCTTTGACAACACATGATAAACATTTAACTCAAGCCGGTCAGTTTGTTGGGAAACCCGAGTATGCAGCACCAGAATTAGTTCTTGGCGCAATAAACGAGCAGAATCAGACCACAGATATTTATGCCATTGGAATTCTTTTATTCCAGTGCATTGTTGGGCATGTTCCTTTTGAAGGAGATAGAAGTGACATCCTTCAGAAACAACTTCATTCTCCCTTGCCACTAAAGTTGATAAAGCACAGAGGCTTAAGAAAGATTATAGAAATAGCGACAGAGAAATCTCGAGCAAAACGTTTCCAAAGTGCTGCAGAATTTAGGGTGGCATTGGAGAAAATAGACACAAATAACTCTGGGCCTGTTGAATGGAAACCTATATATAATTACATAATAGGTTTTGTTTCTGTATGTGCTATAGGTGGCATTTGTTTAATGTTTGTTCCCAAAAAGGCTGAACCAGATCCCATCCCAGAACAACAGCAAATGCAATCATCTGCTACATACGGTGACGCCATTGCTTTGGCTCATAATGGTTCTGACAAGGCAATAACCACTTTGCAGGAACTTTCTGGTAAGGGCGATTCTGATGCTACATACTTATTGAGCAGACTGTTCTTCAGAAGTAAGTTGTCAGATGACTTTGTTCCAGATTCCATTGTGCTATTACAAAAGAGTTTGAATGTCGGCATAAATAACGTGAAGGCTCACAACTTGCTTATTAAAGCCGTTGATCAAAATCCTAAGAACTATCAAGCATTATATGAACTCGCATGCGACTACTGGAAAGCAGATCAAAGGACAGATGCTGTTACAAATCGTGATGGAGATAAAGCAGAGTCCTATTTCTATCAGTCGCTCAACTATGCGAAAGAATCTAATGATGCTTTTTATATAGAAAGAATCAACTCATACCTTGCAGACATAAAGAGGTGGAGAGACAATCTGACAAAAATTAATTCTAAATAATAAATATCAGACATGGCGAATCCTGTAAGACAAACAGTAGTTCAAAGGAAGAACGACCCATACATATATTTATATGTTATGGGAGAATGGTATTGCTATAATCCTCAGGAAGCACCTCTCGGCAGTGGTGCTATGGGTGATGTGTACCGTGGCTACAGGTGCAAAAATGGTGCCGTTGTTGCAGTGAAACGTGTAAAGGATTTCTATGCCAATAACAAAATGATTAGAGAGCGTGCTCGTTTAGAAGCATCTTTAGCCTTCCGCCATCCAAATTTGGTTGAGATGATAGGTTCTTGCGAGTATGCTCCAGACAATGGTCCAATATTTATATTAAGTCATTTTGTTCAAGGAGAAGATATTGATAAATATGTCAAAGGTTTCTCAGATTCCGATACAAAGGTTGAAAAAATCTGTAATGCGATCTGTTCTGTTTTAGATGCCTTAGACTATGTTCACTCTCGCGGAGTAATTCATAGAGACATAAAGCCGTCAAATATCATGATAGAGAATGGCTCAAATGTTCGTTTAATGGACTTGGGGATATCTCGAATGAATGGTGGAAATAAGTTCTCTCAGTATGGATTTATAGGAACGCCACAGTACTCTGCTCCAGAGCAGATAAAAAGGGAAGAAGGAAATTCAGCGACCACAATAAATGCGACAACAGATATCTATGAACTTGGCATAACGTTCTATGAACTCTTGACAGGAGAAAATCCTATGGATTGTGAATCAGAAGCAGAAACCCTTGCTAAACAAATCTCCGACCCTCTTCCGTCGAATCCTTCCATACCCAAGAAATTGATGCAAGTAATA
>CALZMK010000193.1 GCA_945788545.1 uncultured Prevotella sp. | reverse complement strand
TTTCGTCCTGTTCGCTGAAAGCATCTCGCACCTGTGCGTTGCGGAAATCCATATATCCTCCATATAGTGCCACCTTGTGCTTCTGCGTGATATAATAGTCGAGTTTGAGGTGTGTGCCCAATCGTGTCTTATTCTCTGAGAAATAGCGGTTGGTGATGCGTTGTATGCCGTCGTTGTCGGCAGTGGAGTCATACATGTCGCTCGTCTTACCCTTGTTGGTGTTGCGCAAACTCAGGGCGGCAATCACTCCGAGATGATCGCCGAAGAATCGGTCGCCGTAGGCAAAGCCGGCAGCTATGTCGGGTAGTGGAGTGCGTCGCTTCACTTGAAAGCTCTTCATCGAGAAGTCGCTCTCGTCGGTGGGGTAGTCGTTGCCAAATGTCTCGTTAGGACTGTCCTTGACGATGTCTCCATGTGCAAACGACTGAAAGTCATTGTTGAAGAAATGGCTGTTATAGCCCGTCTGCACATTTACGGTGAGGAGTCGCTGCTGCGGTGCGTCCTTCATCACCATGTTCACCGCACCGCCAATGCCGTCGCCCTCCATGTCGGCAGTGAGCGACTTGGTCACTTCGAGTCGGTCGAGCAGTTCTGAGGGGAAGATGTCGAGAGGCACGAAGCGATTCTTGTTGTCGGGACTTGGAATCTTATGTCCGTTGACGAGAGTGTAGTTGTATCGTTTGTCCATTCCGCGTAGGATGGCATACTGGCCTTCTCCCGAACTGTTGCGCTCCATCGTCACTCCGCTCATGCGCTGAATGACATTGGCTACGGTGAGGTCGGGCGACAGCTCTATCGCCTTGGCACTCATCACGTTGACCACATTGAGCGAGTTGCGCTCAAGCGTGCGTGCGCCCACCTCAGAGCATCCCGTGTTCTCTGCCACAATCACCACCTCGCCAAGAGCCACGGCATCCACCTCCATGTCTATGTTGAGGTTGTCGTCGTTGTCTCTCACAGTAATCTCTATCGGTTTGTAGCCGAGATAGGTGCAGATGAGAGTGCATGGGAATCGGTTGAGTTGCAGTTGGAAACTGCCGTCAAGCCCAGTGGCAGTTCCCTTGGCCTTAGTGCCTTTTATCATTACCGACGCGCCGATGATTTCCTCTCCGGATTGCACGTCCTTTATCTTTCCCTTGATTATCCTTGCTTCGACACTTGGAATAAGAAGCAATGATATTATCAATGTCAGTAGTGTTCTCATATTTCGGTTTTCTCAACTAAAAAACATTTATAATTGCGGTCTTACACGAGGTAAGACCCTACAAGCGGGTGTTTACAGTTTCTTGCTTTTATTAATTTGATGAATAACATTCCCCGTCTTGTCAATCATATAGAGGTTGAGCTGTTGCTTGGTAGCACTGACAACCGAGAATCCCTCCGACGGCGAGCAGAACACTGTGCCTTCGGTGGCACTCACCTTGCGTGCAAGCGAGGCGGATGTGTTGACAACATAGTCGATACCGTCGTTGCCGCGTCGTATATGCTGGAAGTTGTGGATATGTCCGCATACGTACATAGCCACCTTGTCTTTATATCGTTGGAGGATGGGGAGCAGGCGTGACTGCATGTCCTTTTGTTCAATCTCGTCCTTCTTTGTCTGGGCATACATGGGGTGATGGCCCACAACAATCACCCAGTCTTCCTTGGCAGCGTTGAGTGTCTCGTCAATCCATTTCAACTGGGCATCAATGTCCTGCGAGTCAACATCGGGATATGTGCTGTCGTGATGATAGCGGTTGATGAGTGGGGTGGTGTCGATAAGCACTAACCGTATGCTCACCCCATTGTCGTCATATACCTTAGTATAATAACGCCCGCCTATTTCCCATCTGCGCGACACGTTGCGATAGTCGAGCACCGCCTGTGTAGAGCCGCGGTATTCGTGGTTGCCGAGGACGGGGAACCACGAAATCATAAGTTCGGGATGAGAGTAAATCAGTTCGTAGTTGGTCATCCATAGAGGGTCTTGGGTTGAGATGACACCTTCGAAATGATGAACGTCGCCTGCTGCTATAACAGCCTCAGGTCCAATTTCTTCGCCCATCTTGCCCATCAATTCGGCAATGGGCTTTTGTTCGTAGTAGCCATTGCGTCCGAGGTCGTTGGCGATAAACAGGTTAATGTCGCCTTTAAGGGATTTCCACTGCTCAGGAGTCTGAGCCTTTGCCGTAATGTTCAGCAAGATTGATGCTGCTATCACTAAAAGGATAATCAGCATGTTGCGCTTGGCGCATTTTAAGTCGAATGTTGTATCCATAAATATTATCTCTTGTTTTCGGGTGCAAAGTTACTGCTGAGAGATTACAACACGGAGACAAGACGATTAAGAAAGGGATACGAAGATGTTACAATTTCAATTCAAAATATAAACACAGAGACACAGAGATAATATTTTTAAGTTTAATAAAGATACAAAGAAAAAAATACTCTGTGACTCTGTAACTCTGTGTTTATATTAACCACTAAGTTATTGCTGGTCGAAATATTCGTTGAGAGCCTCGATAGATTCGGGGGTGATGTCGGTGATGTCGCGCTTTATCTCACCATGCTCCATCAGCAGAATGCGTGTGGATATGTCGATGGTGTGGGTGAGGTTGTGCGAACTGATGATGACAGTTGCTCCCGTGGCTTCGCGATACTCCTTGATGATATGCTTGAGCAGGTTCTGACTCGACGGATCGAGAAAGTTGAACGGTTCGTCGAGGATGAGCAATCGCGGACGTGTGATGAGGGCAGAGATGATGCCCACCTTCTGCTTGTTGCCCGCCGAGAGATTGCGGATAAGGGCATTGCGCCCGAAGACCTCGCCACCGGTAAACTGCTCGTAGTTGGATGAGCGCTTGTTGACTTCTTCTTGGGAAATCGATGATACCTTGCCGATGAAGCTAAAATACTCCTCGGGGGTGAGGAAGTCGATGAGGAATCCGTTGTCGATGTATGCACCGGTGAATGTCTTCCAGTCCTCGCTTTGTTGCACGTTGATACCTTCGAGTGTCACCTCTCCATTGTCGGGCTTAAGCAGGTCGAGCAACAGGCGGAAAAGTGTTGTCTTTCCCGCACCGTTGTTGCCTACAAGTCCGATAATCTCTCCACTGCCTATCGAGAGCTGTGGTATGTCGCAAGCACATTTCTCGCCGAACGACTTCTTCAGATTTTGTATTTCAATCACCTCGTTAATATTTTAATCTTTTAATTCTTTACACTATCCGTTGCTGTAGGGTTTTACCTTGTGTAAGACCGCCCGCCGCATTACCTTCTGCATTGTTTCGGTCTTACATAAAGTAAGACCCTACAGCGGATGTTATCGCGGATGTCATCGCGGATGTCATCGCATATGATTGCGCAAACGAAACTTTAATTTTTTAATCTTTTAATTTTTTAATTCTTTACACAATTCCCCTTCCGTGGCAATTCTTGAATTTCTTGCCGCTACCACATGGACATGGGTCGTTGCGTCCGGGGAGCTTGTCCTTGACGAGAGGAGTACGAGGCTGCTGTGCACGAGTGTCGTGAGCTGCGGCTGCTGCCTGGTTGGGGTCTTGCAAATGTTCCTCGTTGAGGTCGCGCTTGGTCTCGGTGTATTGAGGCTTTTGCTGACGAGGCATCTCTTGCGGAGCCTCCTGAGGAGCCTGCTGCAGTTCGGGTATGCCGCTGCGCATGAGTATGCTGACGATACGGTTATTCATGTTGTTGACCATATTGTCGAACAACTTCACACTCTCGAGCTTGAAGATGAGCAGAGGGTCTTTCTGTTCGTATGACGCGTTCTGCACGCTGTGCTTTAGTTCGTCGAGTTCGCGCAAGTTCTCCTTCCAACTCTCGTCGATGATATGCAGTAGGATCATCTTCTCAAACTGCTTTACGATGCTCTTACATTCCGACTCGTAAGCCTCCTTGAGGTTGCACGGGATGTTATACATCCTGCGTCCGTCGGTCAGTGGCACCATGATACGCTCAAAGCGGTCGCCCTGGTTCTCATACACCTGCTGTATGATAGGCATTGCCACAGCCTGTATGCGGTCGGTCTTGCGCTTGAAGGCAGCCATCACCTGCTGGAATGCGCCCTCGGCAAGGTCGTCGTGCTTTTCGTTGTAGAACTGCTCATCGGTGAATGGCACCTCGATACCGAAGATGCGGATGAATTCCTCCTTGCATCCCTCGTAGTCGTTGTTCTCGATGATGTTGACAACGCGATCCCAGATGGTGTTGGAGATGTCCATACCGATGCGCTCACCCATGAGGGCATGACGGCGCTTCTCATATACGACGGTACGCTGCTTGTTCATCACGTCGTCGTATTCGAGCAAGCGCTTACGGATACCGAAGTTGTTTTCCTCCACCTTCTTCTGTGCGCGCTCGATACTCTTGGATATCATCGGGCTCTCGATCATCTCGCCTTCCTTGAATCCGAAACGGTCCATCACACTTGCGATACGCTCCGAGGCGAAGAGGCGCATGAGCTTGTCTTCGAGAGATACATAGAAGACAGAAGAAC
>CALZMK010000192.1 GCA_945788545.1 uncultured Prevotella sp. | reverse complement strand
GGAGGAAAATAGAAAAAAATTAAAGCTGCACACAAGCCCGAAAGCCCATGTGCAGCCAAACCAACACAATCTATTTAATTATGCATTAAATGTTCTATTTCCACCAATTTTTTGTTGAAGGATTTGCTACATATTCGGTGAATCTTGGATAATCAGTCTTGATATTTACCTTTTCATCACACCAATGGTAAGAGTTGTCAACACAGATCTTTTCTGGAGCTTCACCTACGTTTGCTGAAAGTGTAGTCCAATTACCACTATTGTTAACCTTTATGGCGATGTCATTGGCATTAAATGTACTGCTGGTCTCATTTTTAATCTTGAGAGTAAACTCTACTTGTGGTTTGTCTGTGCCAGCCTTGGTATTAACCATAGTGCCAGTTGAAACACCAAACTTCTCATGCACCTCAACTTGCTCATCTACACCACAGATATACAGAGGCAGAGTTCCGCCGGCTGCCAACAGGGTGATGTTTGCATATGTTGCACCATCCTTATTGTAGATGTAAGCATCAAAAACAGCATCATTATAGTCGAAATCGCCAATGCTACCGAGGTCTTCAACAATGATGCGGGCTGTGTATTTGTCCTCATCGCCCTTCATCTTGGCAGGTACGATTCTTACAATCCAGTCGTCATAGTTGTTGTCGCCTTCGACTTGCTCGTTTGGATTCTTTCCTTTTGCATTGAATGAGAAACCTACATAGTAATAGTTGCCAACCTTCTTAACGATGTAGTTAAAGTAGTCCTTGCCGCCATCGGTAGAATTTGAATATGAGAATTTCTTTGTACCGGCATTAACGAAGAGAACTGTAGAACCTGCTTCAACATTGAAATCATAGGCATGCTCGTTAGTAACATCGTCTGCCCAAACGCCAAGTTTGTTCATCTTGCTTGAACCATCAACGTCTTGTCCATTGCCGTCTTTATATGTGCGATGACTCATAAAAACCTGCTGAACAAAGAATCTTGTATAATCCAATTGCTCAGAAACATAATTCTCTGGAATGTTTTGGAAGGCGGCAGCTACCTGAGTAATCTCGTCCTGAGTAACAGCAGGTGCTGGTTCATAATTCTGATAGTCAGGCATGTCCGTCTTAATTACAGTCTTAGTAGAATTTGGCATTGTGTAAACACCAACGTTGCTAAAGCCCCAATTCTGATTGGAAGCAATCGAACCGAATTGTTCTGTGAACTGCTTGGAGAACTCTTGTTGCTGAGGAGTCTTCCAATTACTCATGTCGTTATCGCTCGAGCACGACGTGTTGAATACCACTGCGCCTGCTGCTATCGTCAGCATGGCGCCAAAGTTAATGATTTTGTTCATAATCTATAATTTTTTAGTATTAATCGGTATTATTCCGTTTCTTATTTAATTAGCGTTTAGGGATTTGTTGGTTGTTCGCATACATTTCCCTTGGTGGGTGCAAAATTAGTGATAAATTCTATAAGTTGTTCTATTTCAGTGAGAAAATTAACTAAATTTGGCAAAAAAGTATCTGTTTAAGATATTTTATAGATAAAATATGTAAAATAGGAGTGGAAATAATGCAAATGGTATTGAAAACAAAAAAGGTTGGGAATCATTAGATTCTCAACCTTTTGCGCTTCAGGATGGGCTTGAACCAACGACCCCATGATTAACAGTCATGTGCTCTAACCAACTGAGCTACTGAAGCAGTGTTTTGCGCCTCATTTCTGAATTGCGATGCAAAGGTACGACGAATTTTTGAAACTACCAAACTTTTTCGGGGAAAATTTCAGAAAAACGCCGTATTTAACATAAATTCACGGAAAATCGTGTGTTTTATCGCCCAAAAGCAGTAATTTTGCACCCGTAATACGAAAAATTAGTGTAATGAGAAGATTACTATTATCAATTGCCGTGATGATGGCTTTTGCAGCATCTGTATCGGCGCAGAAACAGAAAAACCACAATTTTGAGGTGGCAAAGAACTTGGACATATTTAATAATATATACAAGCACCTCGACTTGATGTATGTGGATACCCTCAATCCCAAGGAGGTTATCGGCAACGGTATCAATGCCATGCTCAGGAGCCTTGACCCCTACACTGAGTATTATCCCGAGGACAAGACAAAGGACCTCAAGATGATGCTCACGGGAAAATATGCGGGTATCGGAGCCATCGTGCGCTATCACCAGAAGCTGAAGCGAGTGGTGGTGGACGAACCGTATGAGGGAATGCCTGCCGCCGAGGTGGGACTGAAGAAGGGAGACATCATACTGAGTATCGACGACTCGACGATGACCGACAAGAACGTTAATTATGTGAGTGAGCATCTGCGAGGAGAGCCAGGGACAACCTTCGCCCTGAAGATAAAGCGACCCACTACGGGAAAGACGATGACCTTCAAGATAACGCGTCGCACAATCAAGATGCCCGACATACCATATTACGGAATGTTGGACGGCAACGTGGGATATATCAACTTCAACCAGTTTGTCGATGGTTCGGCAAAGAACATGCGCCGTGCCTACATCGACCTGAGAGAGAAGGGAGCGACATCACTGCTGCTCGATTTGCGCTC
Organism: uncultured Prevotella sp.; assembly: GCA_945788545.1. Next base: position 1,946 of record CALZMK010000192.1, on the reverse strand, counting down.
GAATGGAGGCGGTTCGCTGGCCGAGGCTATAGATATAATAAATATGTGGGTGCCCAAGGGCGTGACCCTCGTTGAGACCAAGGGCAAACTGAAGCAGGCTTGCAAGGAATACACCACAAGGCTCGAACCGATTGACACCATCATGCCCATCGTGGTGCTCGTGAATGGCGAGACTGCCTCGGCAAGCGAGATTACCTGCGGTTCGATACAAGACCTCGACCGCGGAGTGGTGCTCGGAACAAGAACCTACGGCAAGGGACTCGTGCAAGTGCCGGTTGACATTCCATACAACGGCAACCTCAAGGTGACTACCAGTCACTACTACATCCCCAGCGGCCGTTGCGTGCAGGCCATCAACTACAAGCACAGTGGCGGAGGATACAAGGAATATATCCCCGACAGTCTCACGCGCGTATATTATACAAGGAACGGGCGCGAGGTGAGAGACGGCGGCGGAATAAAGCCGGATATAGAGGTGAAACCCGACACGATGCCCAACATCGCGGTGTATCTCGACCGCATCGACTCGATGGAGGTGATGTTCGACTATGTGGTGGATTATATCGCCAAGCACCCCACGATAGCACCGGCAAGAGACTTCCGGCTTAGCGATGCCGAATACGAGGAATTCAAGCAAAGAGTGGTGGAGAGTGGATTCAACTACGACCCCGTCACCGAGAAGACTTTGGGCGAACTCGAGAAGTTGGCCAAGTTTGAGGGCTACTACGACGATGCCAAGGACGAGTTTGATGCCCTGCGCAAGAAACTCAAGCATAATGTGGCCAAGGACATGGACCACAGCAAGGAGACGATAAAGCAGATAATCGAGGGTGACATCGTGGCAGCCTACTATTATCAGGCGGGCGCACTTGAGAACGGACTTCGCTACGACACACAAGTGAGAAAAGCCACCGAAGTGCTGCTCGACAAGGCTAAATATCATCAAATATTGTCGCCAAAAGAGAAATAATGCGTTTTTTATGCAAATAATTGCAGAAATATTTGGCTGTTTGGGGAAAAGTTCGTAACTTTGCACCCGTTCAGTGGAATGAGGGACTTCGTCGAGAGTCCCTCATTTTATTTTATTAATGTGAAAAAGACGTATGATAGAAAGGAACACAGTAAAGACAGTAGTGGAAGAATGGTTGTCTGGTAACGACTATTTCCTCGTCGATGTGACATTCACTCCCGACGACCGTATCGTGGTGGAAATCGACCATGCCGACGGCGTGTGGATTGAGGATTGTGCCGAATTGAGCCGCTTTATGCAGGAGCGCCTTGGCGAAGAGCTTGGCGACTATGAGCTGGAGGTGGGCTCTGCCGGTATAGGTCAGCCCTTCAAGGTGGAGCAGCAGTATCTTAACCACATCGGCAAGGATGTGGAGGTGCTCGACGCCGAGGGCAAGAAGGTGCAGGGCGTGCTCAAGCAGGTGGATGGTCGCGATTTTGTGGTGACCGTCAAGGAGAAGCAGAAGCTTGAGGGCAAGAAGCGTCCGCAGCTTGTGGATGTCGATAAGACATTTAACATGGATAATATAAAATATACAAAATACTTATTAAGTTTCAAGTAAATTATAGCTATGGCAAAGAAAGAAGAGCAGGGTCCGAGCATGATTGAGACCTTCCAGGAGTTCAAGGAGACCAAGAACATCGACCGCACCACATTGGTGAGTGTTCTTGAGGAAAGTTTCCGCAACGTGATCGCCAAGATATTCGGCAGTGACGAGAATTTTGACGTGATCGTCAATCCCGACAAGGGCGACTTCGAGATACACCGCAACCGCGTCGTTGTTGCCGATGGTGAGGTGCAGGACGAGAACAAGGAGATTTCGCTTAAGGACGCGCAGAAGATAGAGCCCGACTACGAGATAGGCGAGGAGGTGAGCGAGGAGGTGAACTTCAGCAAGTTCGGTCGCCGTGCCATCCTCAACCTGCGTCAGACATTG
>CALZMK010000191.1 GCA_945788545.1 uncultured Prevotella sp. | reverse complement strand
CCTGTTGACACACCTCCGGCTCCGAGTGTGTAGCTGAAGCCGTTGTCTGTTATCTCGTTGCGCAGGCGGCAGCATGATGAGAGGGAGTCGGCGTTGTCGCTCATGTATGTGAAGAAGGAGTGGCCTTCTGAATACATCTCGGCTGTGAAGTCGCCCCACTCCTCGTCCATAGGCTCGCCTTCGGGGGTGGTGAGCAGTGCCATTGTCTCTACCGGGAAGGTGAGCATGGTGCGTGTGCGCTCTTTGTTGAACCATTTCATAAAGCGTTTCTGTAGCCATGACAGTCCTTCCCAATCGGGCTTTGAACCGTCGGGGAAGTAGAAGTCGCCAAAGATGCTCTCGAAGTAGTAGCGGTCGTAGTAGGCTATGTTCCAGAAGACTGCTTGGTAGTTGCGCGCACCTGTTGGTTGGTTGAGTGAATATACAATCTGCTCGAAGTAGTCGGTGATAACCTTATCGAGTGTGCGCTTCTTAAGGCTGAGGTCAACCTGCTCGTCAGCATGCTGCCAATAGTCTTTGCCATACTCTATGCCTATGAAATAGTTCATATACATGAGGAACTCAGGTGTGGCGCAGGCTCCAGAAAGCATACTTGACACCATGAAAACCATATTTACAAAACCGCCACAGAAGCTCTTTAGGTTGGAGGGAGCTGTGGAGTTGCCTCCTATGGCTATGGTGCCTCCGATGAGCCATGGATACATGGTGATGCTGGCACAGTAGTTGGCAAGACTTGTCTCGTCATTCTTGTATATGAAGTGGTGAGTGAGTTTATCAATATACTCGTTTGCCAAGTCCTTGCCATACATTCGCTTGATGCGGTCGGTGAGCAGGCGGCGGTTGAGGCGGATGAAGTTTGACTTTGGCAGTTCTCCTATTAGGGTGGCTATGTTCTTATGCTCTACGTTGGCGTTGGCGTCGTATTTAGAACCGGTGGCAGCATTGACAGATTCGCAGTAGTCGGAGAGGAACTGCAACTTGGAGAGAGTCTCGCGATCCTCTGTATGTGCCTGACGATAGAGCATAAATGACTTTGCCACAGCGTAGTGTCCCTCCTTCATGAGTGCCACTTCCACTTGGTTTTGGATGTCTTCCACCGTGATGTCATCATGCATCTTCAGCTGGCAAAGAATCTTCGAGATTGTGCCGAGGTCAGCAGGTTGGTTTACACTTTCGAACGCTTTTGCTATTGCGCTCATAATCTTGTCCAAGGAGAAGACAGCCTTTGAGCCGTCTCTTTTCGTAATTGTAAAATTCTTCATGTTTTCAGTTATTTGCGTGTCCGTAATCCCGCAGACACATATTACTACTGGCAAATGGCAGGTCTTCTGACTTATCCTCAGCGACACGGTCTTCCCGGACATCTGCAAAACTAATGTTGTTTTGCTATCCAGTGACATTGTTGGTCGGTTTCAAAAAAGGACTTACAGCATCGGGTAATGTCGCAGAATCTCACTGCGTTCCCATCTTAGCTCCGTAGCCCCATAAGTATTATCTATATGAGGGGGAGAACCAAATGCGGTTGCAAAATTATATATTATTTTTGAAAAAGAAGAAGAAATGAAGAAAAAAAGTACAAAAACATGTTTTTTTGCAATTGAAAGTCCTTTCCTTCCTCGTTCTCCTCATGACCTGTTTCGGTGTGAACATGCTTCTCAGCGGTTTACATTCCTACGCATGAAGAACCTCAGTCATAAGGCAATATTTTTAAATAAATAGTTGGTCGTTACAGAATTATTTAGTAATTTTGCCCCCGAATGCTGAGGAAATGTGTCTAAAAAAGATAGATTTCCTCAGTGTTCTGGGGTATTTTCATAATAAATATGAATCTATTTTCGAATTATTTAGGTATTAATATATGGATAATAAGCAAGAAATATTTCCTTTAGTGGATGAAGAGGGCACGGTGATAGGCTCAGCCACCCGTGGCGAATGTCATAGCGGCAGCAAACTCCTTCACCCTGTGGTTCATCTTCATGTGTTCAACTCCCAGGGTCAGGTCTTTCTCCAGCGACGTCCCGACTGGAAGGACATCCAACCGGGAAAGTGGGACACTGCCGTAGGCGGACATATAGATTATGGTGAGAATCCCACAGATGCCCTGCGTCGTGAAGTGCGTGAGGAACTCGGCATTACCGACTTCACTCCCCGCAGTCTTGGCAAGTATGTCTTTGAAAGCAAGAAGGAGCGCGAGCTTGTGTATGTCAACACCACTATCTACGACGGCGCAATTTCCCCCTCCACAGAAGAACTCGCCGGAGGTCGTTTCTGGACCATCGACGAGATACGCGCCGCCATCGGCAAGGAAGTATTAACCCCAAATTTCGAGAGCGAGTTCACCCGTTTCTTCCTCAATGATTAAATAGGTTATACCCTCCATTCTTAGTTAATTCGTGTTAAGTGAACTATTATGAACTTGACACGAATTATTATTTATACTATATTTGCACCCCAAAAAGTCAGATATGCAAAGAGGAATAACAACATTCAAATGTGATGTTTGCGGCCACACCATGTCCAAGTCCCTGTTTTCCTTTTTCACCAAAGGAGTATATAGAAAGATTTGGGAAGAAATCGACAAAAATAACTAAAGAAGCTATTCAAGAATTGGCAAAGAATTTTGCAAAGGAAATAGTTAAACGTCTTCCGAAATACGCCCTCACCAAAACCGTGATATATCCAATAGTAAAACAGGTGGCAAAATGGATAGGTGTAAAACTGACCAAAGACAGCTTTGCCAAAGGTTTAGGTAAGGTCGTTCCAATTCTTGGTGGTGTCATTTCAGGTGGATTAACTTATGTTACTTTTAGACCTGGAGCAAAGAAGCTGAAGAATACGCTGCATAATTGTTGCGTTTTTATGACAGAGAATGCCTGCAAGGAAAAAGAAGGAGAATATTCTTCATATGAGGAAGTGAATACATAATTATTAGGCGAGGGGTGGGTGAGGAGGTAGATGTTGTCATATAAATAGGCTAAAAGATATTCAAATTTGCACATTTTCCTGATATTTCTTTGGAGACTTCCTTGCGACAATGCCCATACACCGGGCTTTCGTTGATGAGAAGGCTTACCTTGCCTCTATTGGGAAGGAACTGGATGAGGGTGGCAAGAAAGGCAACGATTTCCTAAAAGATTGCACGAAAGATTGCATGAAGCAACTCACAGAACGTCAGTCTATTATAATCAACAACATACTCTTAAGTGCAACTATTACAATTCCTGAAATTGCACGAAAAACTGGTGTGAGTGAGCGAACCATAAAAACAGATATTGCAGACCTTCAAGCCAAGGGCATTCTCACTCGTGAAGGCGGTCGCAAGGATGGCCGTTGGGTGATAACTCAATCTTGAAAGATTTTGCTTCTTTATGGCGCAATTATAGTTAATTTTTATATGCTACAAACAACAATGAGTAAGAAAGAGAAAATACGCAAACGGTTATCTTTTCTTAGTGGCAATACTTTTTCCATACAGGTCTCCAACGCCCTGTATGCCGACCTTAACGTCATTCCTATCGCATATGCCATCCGGGTTATGCCAACCGGATTTACAAAACCTGAATAAGGCCTTTAGGGGAGATAGCAGTCATTGGTCAGCAGGACGGGATTGCGACATAGGAGGAATAATAACATAGAAAATAAAGGGAGGTAACAGGTAACAAGGTAACATTTGCGAACGTGAGCGGCAGCCTCCGCCAAGAGGCAATTTTACGTTTCTCGGGGAGAAAATATTTTTTCCTCCCGAGGAAACAAAAATGTTACCTTGTTACCCGTTACCTCCTTAAATTATATATACATTCATCCATGGGCATGGCACAGTAGGATAATGCCACAAAAACCAGGTCAACCACCCCCAAACTGCTCACTCCCTAAAGGTCTTTTCTCTCTTAACCTATCGGTTTCTTAGGAAGGATATGTAATTAAGTATCGCGCGCCCGCGCACGATATACTCATCGAGGCAACGGGTAACAAGTTAACATACTCATGCATCCTAACCCATCGAAAAATTCAGAGGGTAACGGGTAACAAGGTAACAATTGACATACAAATAAAAAACTAAGCGTTAGTGACAATACTACCAACAAACCACCAACAACCATCCTCCCCCTCCACGCGCCGACGGCGCGTGGAGGGGGAGGAGAAGAAGAGGCTTATTTGATAGGGCTCACGCCCTATCCTATGTTATGCCGCCCTTCCAGGGCTATACATCTGAGTAGTTGCAATGTTCTGCCAATTGGTTAAAGTATATTAACCAAGTGCGGAAAAGTGTGGTTAATGCTTGGTGATATGTGCGGAAAAGTGTATCTTTGTGTCCGATTTATGTGGAAAAAAACAGTGAAAGGGGTGAGTGCATGGATGGCGTCACACTCATCGACATACGTAATAGCCGCAGCCGTATTGGCTTTTCTTCTGCCCGAAGTGTTCGGGTGGGTGAGGGGAGACGTGTCGAGCGTCATCCTCGGTGTGATAATGCTGACTATGGGTCTTACCCTGTCGGC
>CALZMK010000190.1 GCA_945788545.1 uncultured Prevotella sp. | reverse complement strand
GATACTCATAGTTCTTTTCTGCAACATCCAATTCCGCCTTGCTTCTTATGCCCATGCGATACTCTTCGCGACTCTGTTTCAGTGAGTTCTCGATGCTCGTCAACTGATAGTTGGCATCGAGAGCCTGCTGTCGAAGCACTATCGACTTCTGCTGCATCTCAATCTCCTGTTCGCGGTATCTCCTTTGACTGTCCTCCCATGCGTTGTTCTCGTCCTCGATGGAGTGGAGCAGTTCGGGATTGCTCAATATGAGTATTGTGTCGCCTGCATTGAGCATTGCTCCGTTTTCGGCGACGATACGCTCCACGAATCCGCCTTCCATGGTGTTCACCTGTACGGTCATGATAGGTTGCACTATGCCCTCCACGTCGATATACTCGGTGAAGTCATCCACTCTCGCTGTTGCCAACACCTCCTTGGTGTCGGACAGTTTCGTCTTATGAGGCTCAAGGCTCATTACGGTGGCATATATCACCAATGCCGCCAACAGAGTGCCTCCGATGATGTGGTACAAGTATCGCCTGTACCAAGGCTTTTTCTTTATTCTGATATCCATTTTTAATAATAGTAGTTAAATGTAGAGAAAAGTAGTTATCGCTCCCTTTGGTCGCTAAAGAAGATAAAGGACAATAGCTATAGCCTCGCTTGCTAATACATACGTCACTTATCTCCCTTTATCTTCTTTTATCTCCCTTTATCTTCATCCAAATAATATATTAATTCCGTATTGTTTTCAAAGTCATATCCAGTGATGCTGCGCAGAGTGTGATACAGTGTCCAGTATGTCTGCTGCGCTGAGATGCAGTTGCGGCGGGCGGCGTTCTTCTCGCTGACGGCGGCATTGAGGTCGAGGATGGAGTTGCGCCCCATCACGTAGAGCCTTTGCGCCACGGCATGACGCTGGGTGGCTCGCTGGTCGGTGAGGCGCGACATATTCACCCGTCTCACCTGCATGTTGAATTGCGCCACTATGCGCGCCACGTTCTGTCGGAAGTCGCTCATACCCTGTTCCACCTGGGTGTTCGTCAGTGCGAGTTGCGACTTAGCCACTCTTATTCGTCCTTTCCCCCGTCCCCAGTCGAGGATGGGCAGTGAGAGTGTGATGTTGGCATATTCCTGATGCATGGGCGAGTGGAAGGATTCGTGGATGTCTGGTCCTGTCTGCGAAAGTCCAAACTGCATGTATATGTCAGCCCTTAATCCCGCATTTGCCCTTGCCACGGCGAGGTTGCTCTTGCTCTCCTGCATTATCCTCTTATAGTATTCAGGATCAGGACTGTTCTCCATTGCCTTTGCCATTGCCAAGTCCATAGGCACGTCAAACTGCGGCACGGAGTCGGGCAGGGCAAGACGTATATCCACGTCATTCTCGATACCGAGGAAGGAGCGCATGGCGAGGGTCTCTTCCCTCAGTGCTATATCCGCGTCCATCACGTTTGTCTCCTCGTTCAACCGGTTGATTTCGAGTTGCAGCATCTCGTTTTCGGTGATTGTTCCGATGGCATATCGCCCCTGAGCCATACGATATAGGGTGTCGGCAGAGGCATAGTTCTGCCTTGCCATCTCTAACTCCATCTGTGCTGAGGCAAGGGCGAAGAACCGTTGGCATGTATTGGCAGACACGAGTTCAAGTGCCTCGGCATATCGTTTCCTTGCCTCGCGGAATCTCACCGGCTCTATGCGCTTGTCCCATTTCAGTGAGTTATACCCGAAGAGACTTTGCTCATATCCCACGACGAGCGGTTCGGCACTATATTCCGTGGTATTCATCTCTCCCTCATGCAGTCGCGACAGACTGCTCTTGAGAAACAGACTACCACCCGTCAACGGTATGTTTTGTGCTATCTTCAATGCCATGTCGCTGCCTTGCTGGTTTTGCTTGAGGAAGAGAGCCGTACCGTCGGCTTGCGTGATTTTGTTCACCACTTTGTTTATATAATGTGATGACGAAAGAGTAACCGAAGGCAGATAGTTGGCGAGGTGATATCTGTAGTTCCACTTGGCCGCAAGATACGTATTGCGCGCACTCTGCACCGATGGCGATTGCCTCTGTGCAAGCTCCACGGCATCGCGCAAGGTGAGTCGCAACGTGTCTTTACCCGTTGCGACCTCCCTTTCTGTAGCTCCATATATGGCTGTCATTGCCATTTGGAGCAAACTTAATGCGATTATTCGCCTTATCATCTGTATTTTCTTTGTCTTCATACAATATAATCCTTGTCCTTATACAAATTGCATAGCAATATCTGTGCCAAACTCATAACCAATTAATAACCAATATATTAATACTCGTTGAGCGACTCCCATAGCGTGCGAATCCGCACGATGAGTGTGCGAAATCGCACGTTCTGAACATCTATTTGAGAGTATCTCATATCCCTCTAACGTGATTTTTTATAAAACATCTGTCATCTGTCATTTTTCTCAATTAAACTACTAATAATCAGGCTGTTAATAGGCTGACAGATAGGCTGACAGCAAATTTATCTGTCAGCCTAATATTATGGGATAAAATAAAGCATTTAAAAGAAATAAAGATGTCTTTTGGAACAAGTGTTCCAAGACTGTTGACACGACTGTTCCAACGCAGTTGTCACACTCGTACCACAGCCTTGGAACGACCGTGACAACAGCTTTGGAACAAGTGTAACAACTGCTGTGGAACTGTCGTGACAACTATGGTGGAACGACTGGAACAACCGTGTCTTTGTTCATCAAGCAACTACTTGATTGTCATTCACACTAATCCCTCTATGTCAATCTTGTATATCAGTTGTTGTGGCGTTTTTACTTTAGATATGAACATCAGCATATGTCAATTTGCTAAAAATAAATCGGAGAGTGTGACAACATACTGGAAAATCGAACTGTATTCATTGCGTTTTAGGCCGTATGTCGTGACAAGGACGGGGTGAATCGTGGCTCTTTCGGATATGGACTGACGAAACAACCTTATTCGTCTTTCCATCTCTTCATAGTCACGTTTGCGCATTTCGTATTCATCCTCATAGAATTTCATCTCACATACATTTATAACCCTGTCCGACCTTTTGATGACGAGGTCTATTTGGGCACGATCCTTCGAATCTCCTGACGATAGCCAGGAGAAGGTTTGTGTCATTATGCCGCTGATACCCAATGCCTTCTCAATGTTGTTGTGGTGCATAAGGCAGATTTGCTCGAAAGCGAGACCTGCCCAGGTGTCGTGCAGACGAGTTCCTATCTGATACTGCCAAAACGCCTTTTCCATAGTGCCGAATTTCCTTATAAACTTAAAATAAAACAATGTGAAAGGGTCGAGAAGTTGGTAGAGCCTATTTTTGGATGTTGCTCCATATCCACGGTATGCACGGATAAAGTCACAGTCAATCAGATCCTGAAGAATAACACTGAAATGTCCGTTATTGTTCATCTTTGTCGCTGCTAAGATTTCCTCGCGCGTCAGTCCCTTGTTTTTTGCGCTTAATGCTTCAACAACCTTAATATATTGCTCTGACTTTTCAAATAGGGAAGCATAAAGGGCATCAAACTCTCCATCCAGACTGCCATGGTCGGAAAAGAACATCTCATCAACATTTTGCGCAAGACTATATCCGCGTCGAATATTTTTCAGATAATATGGTATGCCGCCCATTATCATGTAACATTCCGCTATTTCCTTGTCTTCCATCTGAATACCACGGTTCAGGAGATATTCCTTTGTTTCGGACAGTGTGAAGGGATGAAGATATATCTTTTTTGTCACCCTATTGTGCAATCCTCCATGATTCTTAACAATCTTCTTTGTTATCCAGGAAGTTGCGGAACCACATACAATAAACACTATGTCATTCTGCGTTGAAGCCCAGTCATTCCAGAAGTGTTCCAATGCAGAGACAAGGTTACTGCCACGGGTGTCCATCCATGGCAGCTCATCGATAAATATCACCCGTTTCTTATCTCTTGTCGTTGTCTCCAATAAGTTGCGCAACATATCAAAGGCTTCATACCAAGTACGCGGTTTAGTATAATTGGCACCATTGGAATATCTTGTGAGGGAAGAATGAAAATTAGCAAGCTGTTCTTGTTTGCTTTTTTTTGCCAGACCAGTTAGTTTAAAAGCATAGCTATCGTTATAGTAAGTGTTAATAAGGAAGGTTTTTCCAACTCGCCTTCTTCCATACACCACTACAAACTCAGCTTCATTTGACTCCATTACCATTTGTAGGCTGTTACATTCCTTGCGCCTGCCCACCATTATCTTATCATCCATCTCTTATTTATATATAATATTTGTGCGCAAAGTTAGTGATTTTTTTAGTTGCAACCAAATAAAACAAGCAAATATTGCAGACTTTCGGGCTAAATCTCACTTTTTTTTCGAGATTTAGCCCGAAAGTCTGCAATTATTTGTCTCGTTGGTATAAAAAATTACATCGGTAATTGCAAGGTGAAGACGGTGTTTTTGCCTGGAGTGGATGACGCGGTGATGGTGCCGCCGTGTAGGGAGACTATCTGACGGCAGA
>CALZMK010000189.1 GCA_945788545.1 uncultured Prevotella sp. | reverse complement strand
AAGGGTAGCCAACCCTTTATATATAGATGTGCGCCTCGTGGCACACGGACAGGTCCATCGACCCTAAAGAGTGAACCAATGTACCTGTCCCTATGACCCCTTGACCCATTCAATTTAGATAAGCCAGGCGGCATCTCAAAAAAAAAATAAAAAAAAGTTGGATTTTTATTTTGTTTTGTCTCCGATTTACACTATCTTTGCAGAATCTTTTAACTAACACATGTTAACCTAAAAAAAACTTACGCCCCTCTATGGAAACGTACAAATTCATTATCAACGGTTTACGCCATCATGACTTTAAAGATAAGCTGGACGAGCTCTACGAGTTTGCCCCGGGACACCGTATGTCAATCAGTATAGAACATGATAATGCCCACGAGGAAGATGCCGTGATTGTTTATCTTGGCAGTAAATGTGTAGGGTATGTAAGGAGTGGTGTCGACCGCAAGAGGGCATGCTCTCTGCTGCGCTCATCTGGCCGTGGCTCTTTGTTAGGGAAGATAGTAGGCGTTGAGCGCAAGAACCGCTGGCTTTACATGGAAGTGAAGACGGCGTGTGAGGTTTCAAAGATTGTTGACGACAGAAAGAATATTCTCTCTGGCTGGGAGTTTGATGGCAAGCTGCTCCCTATGGAAGAGTCGGTACATCGTCTGCACACTATGCTCTGCAACCTTGAGATGACCACAGAGGCGCTGGAGCCATGGGACGATGAGATGGCAGAGTGGTTAGCGTATGTAGAGGAGAATCTTTGGCGTGACATCAGTCTTGAGACTTTGGAGCATGTAAAGCGGATACTTGGTTTCCTGACAGTGGGTAGTACGACTTATCCGGAGTATGCGAAGGCTGCAAGTCGATTGCAGTATTCTATTGACTATATGGCAAGTCCGGAGGTACGCCGTTTGCAGGCTCTGCAGATTATTGACAAGGCACATACAGATGCAATGACGCTGCTTTTGCTGCACTATGGTGATGCGGCAAAGGAGGCTATACTGCAGTTACCTAAGGAACTCGTCACGTTGTTTCTGAAGGATGGCGAGGCCTTCATGGGCAGATTGTGGTATCTGCATCGTCCTACCAAGCAGATTCGTGCCCTCAATACCTTGCTCTCGATGATGGTGCGTCTGAAGGACAACAGCGGTGAGGATGCATCGACAAGCATCCCGAGGGAATGGTTGTTGCAGTGGGGCGCAAATCAGCAGGACAGGCCCTCTGGCAGGCGTCCCCTGTGGACATGAGTGTAGGCGGGTCTTCCGGGCAACGGGTGCTTTCTGACTATCGGATTACTTCTTTATATCTTACTTCTAAACCATCAAAAAAAATAGAACAATTATGTCGCGTTTTGCACAGTACTACATTAAATATCATCATTACCTTGGACCCCACGATTGGGAGGACAGGCAGAAGCATCTGGGCGCACTCTTCGAAAACGACGAGAGCATCGTATTCGGCACCGGCGAGCCATCGGAGAAGCAGAAAGAGGAGGGCAAGAAATATGCCAAGACTTTCAATCACAGAGTGTATCATCTGCAGAACAACCCCAACATAATCGTGATGCAGTTTGCCAACAGCATAGACATCCCTGTCGAGACGGACTTCAAGCCCGCGTGGGCAAAGGACGAGCCGTCGTGCTTTGTCATAATTGACAACCGTGACAACCTGCGTTCCGTTGCCATCCAGAAGCGCAAGAAGGCTTTTGGCAGCCCCGGGCAGGTGGCCAAGATTCTGGCGGAAAAGATTGACAAGGTGCTGTGGGGAGAACATTGTTACAATGTGGAGATTCTGCCCGAGTACTACCCCGAGGATTTGTTCGTGGCTTGGGAGAAGTTGCAGCAGCATGTCTGCGAGCTGCGGTTCGGCACATCTGAAATGGCAGCCGACGAAATACTCAAGAAGGTGGAAGAACTGAAGGGGCTGGGCAAGGACTATTTTGACGATTCACTGATTTCGTCCTTGCTGCAGATTGCGCTCGAGGCGAAGAAGGCAAAGTACAAATATTTCTACAAGGTTGTGCCGGAGGACAAGAAGGTGGCGCTCTATGTGGACAAGTCGACTGTATTCATGAAAAACCTGGTGACCATGAGCCGGGCCATGAATACCCCCGTGGAACTGGTGACAAAGGATTCGGGCACGTTCAGGTGCTTCGTGGAGACGGACGAGGACAATACGGACAAGATTGTGTGCCGTGAGTTTGACGCCGACCTCCTGGAGCAGTTGTTCACCAGAAGGAAGCATGGCGAACCATTGGAGCAAGGGGACATCACACGTATCGAAGGCGAGATTGTGGAGCTGCTGAACGGAATGAAGCATCAGTCGGAAGATGACGAGGGAGGGCAGGCGGCATGATAGTACGGCTACAAAAAGACGCCATAAAGCAGGAACGCAGACGGCTGCTGGGCGACACGGTGTATGTCATCTTCCACGATGTCCTGAAGATGTGGCAGAAGGAGGGAAAGACCACGCTGTCGCCTGTGGAGCTTTTCCTCTCGGCAAGGGCTTTCAGCAAGATGCTGATGGAACTGCCCGACGTGATGGAGGGCATTGACGACGAGATGGACGACCTGGAGGATGAAGCCGGGGACGGAAACGACGCCATGCTGATCATGATGCTTGCATCGGCTATCCTGCACGCCGTAGGCACGCACCGCATAGGGTTTGAGTCAAAGCCTGTCATCATGGCTGTCTATACGAGGTGGGGTGATCATCCGCTGTTTCTTCCCTTTATGGACGAGGGGGCAAAGAAGGAGCAGGCACGGTGGGCGGAAGGCAGGAGAACCTGTCTGCTGACCTACGAGCTGGAGGAGATTGAAAGGGACGGAGAGGGAGAAGAAGCCGTAAGACAGATGATAAAAATTTTGTTTACTTCGGGTTATTCTCTAAGCAAAGATACGATTAAAGAGATAATTTTGTCTATTAATAAGTATAGTATCGAACATGGGCACATTTTTGAGAATGCGATTCATGATTTATACAAAGAATTCGGCAACCAGAATACTGTTTCAATAAAAGACAATAATGGTATAGTAGCTGGTGGCAACATTGAAGCAAAGTTAAACATAACAAACGAACAGGCTTCGATCATTGCTGACAGGATTGCAGCTGGTGGCAACAAGAATCTAATAGAGTAAGAAAGAAACAGTCTAATATGGCAATAATAATAAATGGCGATAACAGGGGCATTGCTGTAGATGGCAATCTGACCATCGAGCATCTTGACTTTCAGTTTGGTCAAGGTGTCCGGTCGGCATCTTGGGTTCGGCAAGAAGTTGCGGATGCCGAGATAGAAGAAGCTGAGGTTGTGAAAGAGGCGCATGTAGTTGATGTCAGAGTGAAGACTTATCCCGAAGTTACAGACCTACAGCTCAACTTCTTTGAGAAGGCAGTTGTGATAAGGGAGGAGGGCATAAGACAGAGGCCTACGGTTTTGGATATGCCTGTGGAGTGGATAATGCATGTCATCTATGACGAGACTCAGGAATGGAATCCTGCGGAGAAGAGCTCTGTGCATAAGTGGAAGCTACTGTATCAGACGCTACTGAGACTGAAGTACGTCAGGATAGGGCAGAAGCACAGGTATGCAGATTTTGTGAGGGTGGTGGTGAGATACTGCTTCCCTGACGTGGCTGACAAATACAGCAACAATATATCGCACAGTTTCCTGTCATGGCACTTTGATGATTGGTCGAGCGACGAAAAAGCTCTCTTCTGGTCGTTGAAAAAGGCATTGACTTTCCAAAAGTGACTTCCTTGAAACACATTTTTACTTCCTTGAAAATTTAGCACTTCCTCGTAATTGAAGTTGCACTTCCTCGTAATAGTTTTTGGCAAATAATTGCTGGGAACCTTTTTATTTTTATGCTTACCTTTGCACCGTCAATCAGACAACGCGTCTGGTTGGCGGTGCTTCTCGTTTATGCCCATACCTATATATATCAGCGCGCTGGGGAGAGCAGAGGCAGGAGCACGGAGTTCTTTAATATTATTGTTAATAAAAAAAATTAGAAAATATGGAAATTCAAATTTTCGAGCATGAGCAGTTGGGAACTGTTCGATGCTGGAAGACACAAGCGGGCAAGGTGATGTTCCTTGCAAGCGATGTGGCTAAGGGATTGGGGTATCGCGATGCGTACACAATGACCCGCACACTCGACGAGGATGAAAAGGATACACAGATTGTGTGTACCCCTGGCGGTAATCAGGAGATGACTGTTATCACACAGAGCGGTTTCTTCCATGCAGCGTTGAAGTCTCGCGTTGAGAGGGCTAAGCAGTTTCGCAGATGGGTGACTGATGTCGTTCTTCCCCAGATAATGAAGACGGATGGTTACATACCTGTTTCGGCAGAGGACGATGAGAAGACGATTCTTGCGAAGGCGGTGAACATTATGATGCGCACCATCGAAGAGAAGGAGGCTATCATCGAGAGCCAGAAGACGATGGTGAGGTTTGCCGAGGCGGTGACAGCTTGCGACGGCGAGATACTCGTTCGGGAG
Source organism: uncultured Prevotella sp. (assembly GCA_945788545.1). The sequence continues at coordinate 34 of CALZMK010000189.1, read as the reverse complement.
CTGGCGAAGCTGCTCACACAGAATGGTATTCCAA
>CALZMK010000188.1 GCA_945788545.1 uncultured Prevotella sp. | reverse complement strand
ATGGCTGCATTCGGTTTGCGCAGCAATTCCTAATTCCTAATTCCTAATTCCTAATTAAAAAAAAGAATATGACTCAGGAGAAGAAGACGAGGCTTATCAAGTTTTTGTGGAATCTCGCGTCGGCCATCCTCGCGGCCGTGGGAACCGCATTGGGAGTGTCGTGTGCAGTGATGGCTTGAAATTTTTTACAACTCCAAGCCGTCGAGCAGCGTGAAATAACTCTCTATGGCATTTCGGATTTCGGAAATGCAGATATATTCATCGGCAGAGTGGGAGCGCGACGACTCCCCGGGGCCGAGCTTCAATGAAGGGAAGGGCATGAGGGCCTGATCGGACAACGTAGGTGATCCGAAGGGCTTCATGCCCATCTTTTTGCATTTTGCTACGATGGGATGCCCGGGGTCAATCTTCGACGAACCGAGACGGAAGGAGCGAGCGCGACACTCGCTCTTGAGGTGCTTCTGAAGATGGGCGAGCACAAACTCGTTGCGATAGTATTCGTTGGTGCGGATGTCGATGGTGAAGTCGCACTTGTCGGGCACCACATTGTGCTGAGTGCCGGCATTGACGATGGTGACCGTCATCTTCGTCGGTCCGAGCAGGTCGCTCGTGCGTCGGAACTGGTGGTTGCGTATCCATGCTATGTCGTCCATGGCGATATACAGGGCGTTCACCCCCTCATTGCGTGCGGCATGTCCCGAGCGGCCGTGGGCAGTGCAATCCACCACCATCAGTCCCTTCTCGGCAATTGCGGGCTGCATTCCCGTGGGCTCGCCCACTATCGCCACGTCAATCTTGGGCAGCAGCTTGAGGGCGAGCTCGCATCCGTTCTTCCCCGACACTTCCTCCTCGGCCGAGGCAAGATACACCATATTATATTTGCGCTCGCGGGGGTCGAGGATGTCGAATATCTGAAGCAGCGACACCAGTCCGCCTCCGCAGTCATTGCTCCCCAGGCCATAGAGACGGTCGTAGGCAATGCCCGGATGAAATGGGTTGCGAGTCCATGAGGCAGCGGGTTTCACCGTGTCGATATGCGCGTTGAGCAGCAGGGTGGGCTTGCCCTCGTCGAAGTCGCTCGACAGAGCCCACACGTTGTTGGCCTCGCGATGTGGTTCATATCCCATTTCGGCGATGCACTCCTGCATGATGTCGGCAGCGAGAGTCTCGTCGCGGCTCACCGAGGGGGTGGCAATCAGTCGTTTGAGCAATGCGATTGCCCTGTCGGTATATGTGTTAAAGTTGATGTCCATAGTCGTATTTTTGGGGCAAAGTTACACAAATTTGCCCGAAATACAAAAAAAACTTTGATTTTGTTTTGTAGTTTGCCCGATAATTTGTATTTTTGCATTAAATTTCAAACATACAGCGATGAAAATGAATTGTCATCTATCAGTATTGGTACACGAGCAGGCCAAGCAATATGGCGACCGCGAGGAGGTTATCTACAAGGATTTCGGTGGCTCCGAGTGGAAGTCGGTGACGTGGAACCAACTGTCCGCCACCGTCAGGCAGGTGTCGAACGCATTGCTGAATCTCGGTGTGAAGGTTCAGGAAAACATAGGTATATTCTCCAACAACTGTCTGCAATATCTCTATTGCGACTTCGGTGCTTGGGGAGTGAGGGCTGTCACCATCCCGTTCTATGCCACAAGCAGTGAGCAGCAGATACAGTTTATGGTGAACGACGCCCAGGTGCGCTTCCTCTTTGTGGGCGAGCAGGACCAGTATGACAAGGCCCATCGCATCTTTGCCCTCTGCCCGTCGCTCGAGCGCATCATCATATTTGACAAGACAGTGCGCATCAGCAGTCACGACCCCAACGCCCTCTACTTCGAGGATTTCCTGAAGCTTGGCGAGGGTCTGCCGCGCCAGTCCGAGGTGGAGTCGTTGCTCAAGCAGGCATCACTCGACGACCTCGCGAACATATTATATACCAGTGGCACCACGGGCGACAGCAAGGGCGTGATGCTCAGCCACGGGCAATATTATGCCGCCCTCGAAGCCAATCAGAAGGCGGTGCCCATCACCGAGAACGACCGTGTGCTCAACTTCCTCCCCTTTGCCCATATCTTCGAGAAGGGATGGGCGCTTCTGGGCATGTCGGTGGGAGCCAGGATGATAGTCAACACCTATCCTCAGGACGTGCAGCAGTCGATGCGCGAGACACATCCCACGAGTATGTCCTCAGTGCCCCGATTCTGGGAGAAGGTGTATGTCGGTGTGATGGAGAAGATAGACAATGCCGGAGCTCTGCAGCGCAAGATATTCCACAACGCCCTTCGAGTGGGCCGCAAGCACAACATCGAGTATCTGAGCCGTGGCAAGCGCCCGCCTCTGATGCTCCATCTCGAATATGAGGCCATCAACAAGACATTGTTCAGCATTGTGCGCAAGGAACTCGGTCTCACCAATCCCAACATCTTCCCAACGGCCGGTGCCGCCATATCGCCACATGTGGAGGAATTCGTACATTCCATCGGACTGAACATGGTGGCTGGCTACGGACTCACGGAGAGTCTCGCCACTGTGTCGTGCGACCAGTTGGACAAGGTTTATACCGTCGGTTCCGTGGGTCGCCCGCTCGATGCCGTGGATGTGAAGATAAGCGAAGAGGGAGAGGTGCTGCTCAAGGGAAAAACCATCACACGGGGATATTACAACCGTCCCGACCTCAACGACACGACATTCACTGCCGACGGATATTTCCGCACCGGCGACTGTGGATATCTCAAGGATGGCGAACTCTTCCTCACCGACCGCATCAAGGATCTATTCAAGACATCCAACGGCAAATATATCGCCCCGCAGATGATTGAGTCGTTGTTGCTCGTGGATAAGTATATCGACCAGATTGCCATCATCGCCGACCAGCGCAAATTCGTGTCGGCACTCATCATACCCGAATACCGCCTTCTGGAGGATTATGCCCGAAAGAACAACATCCCCTTCGAGAGTCGTGAGGACCTGTGTGCCAACGACAAGATACACTCGATGATATGGAATCGCATCGAGACCCTCCAGCAGCCACTCGCCCACTATGAGCAGGTGAAGCGGTTCACGCTCGTGCCCCATCATTTCAGTATGGAAAACGGTGAGCTCACCAACACCCTCAAGCTCAAGCGCCGAGTAATCAACGAGAACTACAAGGCCGAAATCGACAAAATGTACGAAGAAAATTAACAATGATAACAGCAGACCAACTGAAAGACGTGATGGAGCGCACGGATGCACTCCACAAATATCTCGACATCGACCGCAAGAAAATCGAGTTCGAGGAAGAAGACCTGCGCACTCAGGCTCCCGACTTCTGGGACGACCCCAAGCGCGCGGAGGAACAGATGAAAAAGGTGAAATCTATAAAAAAATGGATTGACGGATATAACGAGGTGAAATCGTGTGCCGACGAACTGCAGCTCGCCTTCGACTTCTATAAGGAGGAGATGGTGACCGAGCAGGAGGTGGACGACAACTACGACAAGGCCATCAAGGCTATCGAGGACCTCGAACTCCGCAATATGCTCCGACAGAAGGAAGACCCGATGGACTGCGTGATGAAAATCAACTCGGGAGCCGGCGGTACCGAGAGTCAGGACTGGGCGTCGATGCTCATGCGAATGTATCAGCGATGGGCTGAGGCCCACGGACATAAGGTGACTATCTCAAACTTGCAGGACGGCGACGAGGCTGGCATCAAGAGCGTGACGATGGAGATAGAAGGGGGCGAGTTTGCCTATGGCTATCTCAAAAGCGAGAACGGAGTGCATCGACTCGTCAGAGTGTCGCCATTCAATGCCCAGGGCAAGCGCATGACCAGTTTCGCGTCGGTGTTTGTGTCACCCCTTGTGGATGACACCATCGAGGTGTATGTTGATCCCTCGAAGGTGAGTTGGGACCTCTTCCGAAGCGGTGGTGCAGGAGGTCAGAACGTCAACAAGGTGGAGACGGGTGTGCGCCTGCGCTATCAGTATGTCGATCCCGACACGGGCGAGGAGGAGGAAATCCTCATCGAGAACACCGAGAGCCGCAAGCAGCTCGAAAACCGCAACAACGCCATGCGACTCTTGAAATCACAACTCTACGACCGTGCGATGAAGAAGCGCTTGGAGGCCCAAGCCAAGATTGAGGCTGGCAAGAAGAAGATAGAGTGGGGAAGCCAGATACGCAGTTACGTCTTCGACGACCGACGCGTGAAGGACCACCGCACCAACTTCCAAACCACCGACGTCGATGGCGTGATGGACGGCAAAATCGACGGATTCATCAAGGCCTATCTCATGGAATTCCCAGTGAATGATGAGGAGTGAGGGACTCGACCTTTGTAAGTAAGGGTAGTAAGGGAAGTTAAAGAAGTTAAGGAAGTTAAAGAAGTTAAGGACGTATGTTCTGCCTCATAAACTCCTTGACTGACGGTAAAAGACTATTGTCTTTAACTTCCTTAACTTCTTTAACTTCTTTAACTTCTGAAAGATGAGAATATTCAAAACTTAAATAAATAACTAAAAAAATAAAATAACTATGAGCAAGAAGAACAATGCGCGTCGT
>CALZMK010000187.1 GCA_945788545.1 uncultured Prevotella sp. | reverse complement strand
CCGATGATGTGGGGTAACTACAACGGTACGCCTAATACGACAGTGACTATCCTCGATGGAATACGTGCCAAGATGGGCAAGAAGAACGTGACTTATCTTAAGGGATGCGACCTCACCGAGGACTGCGTTGTCAACAGTTTCCTGACACAGTGCAAGTCCGACGGCAAGAAGGGTATTAGAGGTACGTTCTGGAACAACACCTCACGCTCGGGCAAACCAGTGACCAAGGAATATTACGTCAACCCAATCGCGGTGACTACAAGCGGTCAGCACACCTTTGCCAATGGTGTGAGAATGGAGGATTTCTCGGCTATGTATGAGACAACCTTCGTGCCCGAGAAGTCGTGCAAGGCCGTGATTCGCATGCAATACACCGGTGCCTTCTCGCTCAAGGTGAACGGCAAGACACTCGCTGCCGACAGTACATGGCGCGACCAACCGATGCGCTTCGAACTCGACGTGGAGAAGGGTAAGACATACGATGTTGAGTTAGCTTACCACACTGTGAAGACATGGGCTGCCAATATGAAACTGAATATCGGTGAGGAACTGCCCATCGACTATGCCGAGACTATCAACAAGCTCAAAGGTATCGAGACCGTTGTCTTCGTGGGCGGTATATCATCACAGCTCGAAGGCGAGGAGATGCCAGTGAAGATCGACGGATTCAAGGGTGGCGACCGCACTCATATCGAATTGCCCAAGGTGCAGCGCGAGTTCATCCGCCATCTTGCCGAGGCAGGTAAGAAGATTATCTTCGTCAACTGCTCTGGTTCGGCCATTGCCCTTGCCCCCGAGGCAGAGCGTTGTGCAGCCATCGTGCAGGTGTGGTATCCCGGTATGGAGGGCGGAACAGCCGTAGCCGATGTTCTCTTCGGCGACTACAACCCACAAGGCAAGCTCCCCGTGACATTCTACAAGAGCAGCAGTCAGTTGCCCGACTTCGAGGACTACTCGATGAAGGGTCGCACCTACCGCTACTTCTCCGATCCCCTCTATGCCTTCGGATATGGCCTAAGCTACACCACTTTTAAAAATGAAAATATTAAAATATTAAAGAATGAAAGTTCTTCTACACAAGAGAAACCTTCATTCACTATTCATTCTTCATTAAAAAACACGGGCAAGCGCGAGGGCACCGAGGTCGTTCAGGTGTATGTTCGTCGTTGCGACGATGTTGACGGTCCGCTGAAGACCCTCAAGGCTTTTGAGCGTGTGACGTTGAAGCCGGGAGAGACCAAGAACGTGGAAATCAAACTCGACGAGGAGGCATTCACTCTCTTCGATCCCGCGACAAACACCATGCGCGTAGTGCCTGGAAAGTATGAGGTGTTCGTGGGAAGCAGTTCGAGACCGGAAGACTTGAAGAAGTTGAACGTTGAGATATAATTAGGAATTAGGGATTAGGAATTGATGAAGAAATATTGTATGATGGCTATTGCACTGATGATGTCGGTGGCAATGCATGCACAACGAGAGAACTGGAAGGTCGCCGACAAGGGACCTTCCATTGATAATTATTTCACCCCTGCAACAGCCGAGGCTACAACCCCCGACAACGAGGGCTTTATACGCAGATGGACATTGCTCGAACCTATCGACAAGCCCAACAGGGGAAACACAGTGTTTACTGATTCCTATATCAAGGAACACCTCGGTATGGAATATTTCAAGGGACAATTCTCACTGCTGCCCAAGGACGGACAGAAAGTGAAGGTGGGTAAGCAGAAACTGCAATGGCATAAGATGGACAGCAAACTGTATAACGTCAAACTGTTCCGCTTTGCCACAGGACTCGACAAGCAGTATTACGGCATCGTCTTCCTCGCCACAACAGTGATAGAGTGTGACGAGGACATCCAAGGCGTGCGCCTTTCTGTTGGCTCCAACTCTGCCTCGATGTGGTGGCTCAACGGCGAGGAGACTCTGATGCTCTCGGGCGACCGACGCATGGTGGCCGACGATGGAATGTCGAGGCGAATAACCCTTAAGAAGGGAGTGAACATCCTGCGTGGTGCTGTGATCAACGGTCCTGGAATGAGCGACTTCTGTGTGAGATTTATTGACGAAAACGGTAATCCTGTGAAGAATATCAGAATAAGATGAAGACAAAGAAATACATAGCGTTGGCAGCCACAATGATGGCGACAATGGCCGCAGAGGCACAGATAGGTCAACCATGGATTCACGACCCATCGACTCTCGTGGAGTGCGACGGTAAATACTACACCTTTGGCACCGGCGGCGGTGGACTCATCTCCGAGGACGGATGGACATGGAAGGGTGGGGCAGAGCGACCCGGAGGTGGTGCTGCTCCCGACGCATTGAAGATTGGCGACAGGTATCTCGTGGTATATGGTGGTACAGGCGGTGGTCTTGGTGGAGGACATTGCGGTATAATATATACAATGTGGAACAAAACCCTCGACCCGAAGTCGCCCGACTTTAAGTTTAGCGAACCAATTGAGGTGGTGCGCTCTGCCGACCTTGAAGACTGTGACGCCATCGACCCAGGACTGCTACTCGACCCTACAACCGGTCGGCTGTGGATGAGCTATGGCACATACTTCGGATTTATCCGTATGATAGAGCTTGACCCTAAGACGGGACGACGTGTGGAGGGCAACAAGGAGAAGGATGTAGCCATCGACTGCGAGGCCACCGACCTCATCTACCGCAACGGATGGTATTATCTGTTGGGCACACACGGCACTTGCTGCGACGGAGTGAACTCTACATATAATATCGTGGCAGGACGCTCGCGCCAAGTAACAGGACCATATATCGACAACGTGGGCAGAGACATGATAAAAGGTGGCGGAAAGATGGTTGTGCCGGCATCACGTCGTGCCGTGGGAGCAGGACATTTCGGTCGCACCATCATCGACGAGGGTGTCGAGGTGACGTCATTCCATTATGAGGCCGACTTCGAGCGAAGCGGCAGAAGTGTGCTCGCCATCCGTCCGCTGCTGTGGAAAAACGACTGGCCTGTGGCTGGCGAACAGTTTGAGGGCGGCACTATGAGCATCGAGTCGGAACGCCGTGGTTATGCCTTGGAGTTGGCTGTGGATTTCGTGCGCATTGAACAGGAGCGCCGGATGTGGTGGAAGATCGACCCCGCAGAACCCACCAAACCGCTGCCCTCGCAGACTCTCGACGACGTAAAACAGACATGGCCCGAAGGCGACATCGCCGTGAGAGCGGGCGACAATATGTTCCGTCCGCATCAGCGTTGGACTATCACCCCCGTGCCGGAGGCTGGTGGATATCTGAGCAATCCCTATTTCAAGATTACCATCGAGGGCACCAATCGTGCCTTGGCTGCAACAGCCGACAAGGAGCTGACCACCGTGGCAGAATATACAGGAGACTCCAATCAGCTATGGCGCATAGAGCAGCTCACCGACGGCACTTTCCGTATCATGCCTAAGGCTATCCCTGGCATCGACGGAGTAAACACCAAGTATTGCATCTACTCCGTAGCCGACAGTACACCGACATTGGCTGAATATGATTTCAACAGTGATAACTCTAAATGGAATTTCCGTAAATGAAAAAAAGTATAATGATACTGGCAATGATGGGTATTGCGTCAACGGCTACTTTGGCGCAAAACCCCATCATCCGCGACCAATATACCGCCGATCCCACGGCGAGAGTGTTTAATGGAAAGATGTTTCTTTATCCATCACACGACATTGTGAGTCCGGTGGAACCGGAGAAAAAATGGTTTTCGATGGAGGATTATCATGTCTTCTCGTCGGAGAATCTCACCGACTGGACCGACCACGGAGTGATTGTCACACAAAACAAGGTGCCGTGGGTGAAGCGCGATTCCTACGCCATGTGGGCTCCCGACTGTGTGGAGAAGGACGGACGCTACTACTTCTATTTCCCCGCAGCCCCTCGTGGCGACAAAAAGGGATTTGGAGTGGGAGTGGCGATAGCCGATAGTCCCGAAGGTCCTTTCCGTCCGATGTGGCGACCGATAGAAGGACTCAATGGTATCGACCCTTGCGTTCTCATCGATCCCAAGGACGGTAAGTCGTATATCTATTGGGCTGGTATGGGAATGTGGATGGCACGACTGAAGGACAACATGATGGAACTCGACTCCAAACCGGAACAGGTGAAAAACCTTCCCGAGGGATTCAAGGAAGGACCCTTCGTCTTTGAGCGACAGGGTAAGTATTACTACACCTTCCCATGGGTGCGCGACTCTACCGAGACGCTGGCCTACGCCATGGGCGACTCGCCAATGGGACCGTTTGAGTTCAAGGGGGTAATCATGGACGAATCGCCGGTGGCATGCTGGACAAACCACCATTCCATCGTAGAATACAAGGGACAGTGGTATCTCTTCTATCATCACAACGACTATTCGCCCGAGTTCGACAAACTGCGTTCGGCACGTTGCGACTCGCTCTTCTTCAATGCCGATGGAACAATACGCAAGGTTACGCCCACACTGCGTGGAGTGGGAGTGACTTCGGCGCGCAATCGCATAGAAATCGATCGCTATAGCCGCATTTCCGGTGGGGCAACTATTGCTTTT
>CALZMK010000186.1 GCA_945788545.1 uncultured Prevotella sp. | reverse complement strand
AAATCTGAATGAATAGAAGATATATAACAATCTTTTGGGGTCTTGTCATCTTGATGGTTAAGGCTGTGGCAGATACCGGAAAACTATATACCTCTGACAAGCTGTCGAGCAGTTTGCTCACTTCTGTTTGTCAGGATAGCTATGGCTATATCTGGGTGGGGTCGGAATACGGACTCAATAAGTTTGACGGCTATAGTTTCACCTTATATCATACGACACAAGGTGATACTACATCGATTGTCAATAACAATATATCCACGCTTTATTCCTCATCCGACGGTAGCTTGTGGGTGGGAATGAGCAAGGGGCTTTGCCGGTATGACTACCATAACAATAACTTTGTGCGATATGCTTTTCCAGAAGGACTCCGTCCAAGGGTGAATGCCATTGCCGAGCGCAATGGTGACTTGTTAATAGGAACTGCAGGCTATGGACTCTTCTCGATACGAAAGGGTACATCAGAAATAACTTGCGAGAAAGGGTTTAGACGGGGAAACAGAGAAGATTATTGCAGTCGTCTCTTCTGTGATGCCAAAGGGCGATTGTGGCGTAGCAGTCATAACGCCGAGGTGGGATGTTATGTTATTGGAAAAGAATACAAACCGAAGACAATCCGATATTTTCAGATGAAATACGGACCGGTTGTCAACTTCATTCCGTTGGACGCAAAGGGATTCCTCGCAGTGTGTATGTATGGCATTGTGAGATATGACTATGCCAAGGAGAATTTTGAGCCCTCTGGTATTGATATGTCTATTCTCAAGAACAAGGTGTCGGTGAGAACGGCTGTAAGAGACAAAAAAGGAAACATCTTGTTAGGAACATCGGGCAACGGACTCTTGATAGTGAGAAAAGGCAGTGATATACTTGAGGCTATACAGAGTCCTGACAATGATGCTATACTCACTACTGCCAACGTGAATGATATCGTAGAGGATAAAACTGGAAATTTGTGGGTTAGTTGTTATAACCGTGGATTATACAAATTGACCAGAGGAAATACGGCATTCACCACATGGAGTTTGTCGAAGCATAATATAAAGACAGGAAGTAGTGTGTCGTCGATGGCTCTGAGCAAGGACAATGACGTGTGGTGCAGTGTGCAGCACAACGGTTTGTACGTATTCGACATTAACGGAAATATTAAGGCACGGCCGATGTCGCCTCCTGGTACGGGTATTGTTTATTTCGACAAGCAAGGTAAACTGTGGTTGGCCACCGAGAGTGCTCTTTATGCAGCCGACACATTGTCAGGCAGATACGAAAAACGCCTGAATCTTGACGGTTGGGGTATCAATTGTATGGCGGACGATGGAAAAGGAACACTATTTGTATCCAACTTCGGTAAGGGACTCTGTGTGTATAACTCTCTGACTGGCTCTCATTATATGTTGGCAATGGGAGAGAACAATGGCAAGGGGTACTTGTTTAATGCATGGATAAAGTCGTTGCTGTATGACAATGACGGGTTGCTATGGATTGGTATGAGTGAGGGGTTGTCGTGTTATAATCCCCAAAATGGCAGTTTCCTGACCTTTGGTTCCAACGTGATGCTCGACGACCTCACCATTACGGCTTTGACCGAAACTCCTGACAAGAATATATTAATAGGTACAAGTGTAGGAGTGTATCTCTTCAACAAAAGGACGCGCAAGTTATATAAGGTCGATGATCTCTCGCCACTTGCTGACATTGATATATATGGATTTGTATATGACCGCCATGGCAATTTATGGATAAGTACAGCAAATGGTATATGGCAGTATTGCGGAAAGAAGAAGTTGCTGACAAGTTACGTGCATGGTAATGGACTTGCCACCAAGGAATACCGACTTGGAGCTGTTGTTCACAATACCAATGACATGATTGGTTTTGCCACTGCCGATGGTATCACTGTATTCTATCCCTCAGACGTTAACAAGATAGGGAGTAAGCTTGGAGAGGTGTTCCTTACGGGTATGACAATCGCGGGAGTTACTTCCGACTGTCTTGCATCGGAGTGGACTATTCCCTATGGTGAAAGTACGTTTAAGATGGAATTTTCTCTGCTCGACTATTGCAATACCGAGAATATCACATTCGAATATCGATTAAATGAGGGGAAATGGCTTACTGTTCCCGATGGAACCAATGCAATTTACTTTAACCGCATGATGCCTGGAAAATATAAGTTGGAGGTGAAGGCTACAAGCAGTGGTACCGAGTCGCCTGTGAAGACTTACACTCTCTATGTCGAGGGACCGTGGTATTCGTCGCCATTTGCCTATTTTGTGTACTTCATTATTGGCGTTGTCGCCTTTTTGCTATGTATAATATATTACCGACGTCGCAAGCATGCCGAACTTGACGAAGCGAAGATGCAGTTCCTCATCAATGCCACACACGATATCCGTTCGCCTCTCACTCTTATCATGGGACCTCTTGACCGACTGAAGACGATAGTGACTGATAAGACAGGAAAAGAATGTATCGAGGTTATCGACCGTAATGCACAACGACTGCTCTTACTCGTCAATCAGATTCTCGATGAGCGCAAGATTGATAAAAATCAAATGCACTTGCATTGCACCGAAACCGAAATAGTGCAGTTTGTGCGCAAGCAGGTGGTATTGTATAAGTTCCGCGCCGAACAGAGAAACATCTCTCTCTGCCTGTTGGCGGATATGCCCGAACTGAAGGTGTGGATAGACAGAATTAACTTTGACAAGGTGGTGGCTAATCTCCTTTCTAATGCTTTTAAGTTTACTCCCGATGGTGGTGAGATTATTATCTCGATAAAGAGCAACAGGAAGAAAGTCATTCTGTCAATCCTTGACAATGGAGAGGGGATAGGAGATGAAAAAGGCGATCGACTCTTTGAGCGTTTCTATCAGGGAGACAATGCCCGAAGGGGAAAATACGTTGGTACCGGTATCGGACTCAATCTTAGTAGGGCTATTGTAAACTTACATGGTGGAACGATAACGGCCTCCAATCGCAGTGATGGTATTATAGGTGCTTGCTTCACGGTTGAGTTGCCCTTGGGTACTGCCCATCTCTCTCCCGAACAGATGGTCGAAGATAATGGCGTTGATGAGTGTGGAGAAATGTTAAAGAAGAAGCGTCAACCATCAAAGACGGGTAGGGTGTTGGTAGTTGATGACGACGAGGAGATTGTGGAATATATCAAGAACGAACTCTCCAACAATTATCGTGTGACTGCGTTCACCGACTCTAGCCTGGTTATGAAGGCACTTGTCGCCGACACTTATGACATCGTAATCTCGGATGTGGTTATGCCAGGCATGGATGGTATCACTCTGTTGAAGACGATAAAGTCGAATGTCAAGACAAGTGATATCCCTGTAATATTACTTACTTCGAAAAACGAGGTCGAGGATAGGGTAGAGGGACTGCGCCGTGGTGCTGATGCATATATTGCCAAACCATTTAATATCGAGGAATTGTGTGCTCAGGTGGATAATCTCATCGATAATGTGAGACGACTTAGAGGGAAGTTTAGTGGTGCACAGTCTCAGGAGAAAAATGTAGAGAAAGTGCTAGTGGAGGGCAATGACGATATACTTATGAAGAGGGTGATGAAGGTGGTGAACGAAAACTATACCAATCCCGACTTCAATGTTGAGGCCTTGAGTCAGAAGGTGGGAGTGAGCCGTGCCCAACTCCATCGTCGTATGAAGGAGATAACTGGTTTGACAACAAGTGATTTCCTTCGTAATATCCGAATGGAACAGGCGGCCCGACTGCTAAAGGAGGGTAAGATCAACATCACTCAGGTGGCATACAGTGTGGGATATAATAATCAGACGCATTTCTCCACTGTCTTTAAGGCGCATTTTGGAATGTCGCCGACAGAATATGGAAAGGATTATCAAAAACAATAATTTATATGCTGAAACTACTATTATCAATCGTAATGCTTGCTTTCGTAGGTATGGCGAAAGCTGAGGACGGTTCAAAGCTATGGCTTCGTACCGAGAAAAACGTGAAAGTGAAGAATGTCGTGACATTCAAGGGAAAAACGGATGCGACGACAAGAATTGCTGTAAAGGAACTACTCGACTACTGGCATGGACAGCGGGTGGTGATGCACCTTAATGCCAGTTGCGGACTGAAGAAAGGGGCATTCCGTATCAACCCGACGTCGTCGAGGATAGATGTCACTGCGTCATCATCCGATGGAATCCTTTATGCTGCCTATGAACTTCTGCGCTGCCAGCAGACAGGGGCAAATGTGAGTGAAGGTGACAATGTACCAGCTTTCGACATCCGCATCCTCAACCATTGGGATAATCTCGACGGCAGTATCGAAAGAGGGTATGCAGGTAAGAGTATCTGGATTTGGGATGAAATCACTGAGCAAAAGAAGTCTTCATCCCGACGTGCGTCGCTCGGCAAGACTTGTTATCAGTGTTCAGAGTCATTGCGCCAACATATCACCGAATATGCCAGGGCAAATGCCTCGATAGGTATCAATGGTGCAGTGCTCAACAATGTAAATGCTTCCCCGCAGATGCTTTCCACTATATATATAAATAAGGTGAAAGCCATTGCCGACATTCTTCGTCCCTATGGCAT
>CALZMK010000185.1 GCA_945788545.1 uncultured Prevotella sp. | reverse complement strand
GTCGCTCATTTTCGAACACCACTCCGGCAGTCTCGCCCGCATAAGCAGTGCGCACAATGTCATTAAGTTCTTGAATGTCAATACCATATCGTGCTATCTTCGTGCGATCATAATTCACCACCAACTGAGGCAATCCCATGGCCTGCTCCACAATGACATCGGCAGCCCCAGGCACCTTCTCCACATATTCAGCCGCCTCCTTGGCTTTGGTATATAGTTCCTCCATATCCTCGCCATAAAGTTTTATTGCAATATCAGCCTTGGCGCCCGTCATCAGTTCGTTGAATCGCAACTGTATGGGCTGACTAAAATTGAACTCAGCCCCCTCAACACTTTCGAGTGCCTGCTTCATCTTTTCAACCATCTCTGCCCTACTCGATGCAGATGTCCATTCCTTAAACGGCTTCATCACAATCATCACGTCGGCATCCTCCACCGACATCGGGTCGGTAGGCACCTCGGCGGTTCCAATCTTCGCCACCACATGTTTAATCTCCGGGAATTTGTCCTTGAGCACCTTCTCCGCCTTGAGTGATATCTCGACACTCTTGCTCAGCGAACTACCTGCTGGCAGAGTCATCTGCATAGCAAAGTCGCCCTCGTCGAGAGTGGGTATGAACTCCGCTCCGAGTCGCGTGAAAAGCACGAGTGAGGCAGCAAGCAAGGCAAAAGCCACCCCGAGAGTCTGCCATACACGAGTCATGCAGAAATGCAACACCTTATTATATATATTAGTGAGCCATACGAAGAAGCGGTCGGCAAAGGATGGTTTCAGTGAGATGGTACGCTTGAGGAATACGGATGCCATCATCGGCACATAGGTGAGCGAGAGGATCAATGCTCCCACGATACAGAACACCAACGTCTGAGCCATCGGAGTGAAATATTTTCCCTCAATGCCCGTAAGGGTCAATATCGGGAAGAAGACAATGAGGATAATCAGTACGGCAAAGGTAGAACTCTTCACCACCTTGGCGGCCCCATTCTCCACCTCGTCGCACATCTCGTCGGCAGTGAGCGTGCGTCCCGACAGTCGTTTGGAATAAAGATGTGCCAATATACCCTCGAGTATAACAATCGATCCATCGACAACAATACCGAAGTCGATGGCTCCCAAACTCATCAGATTGGCCGACACCCCGAACACCCGCATAAGAATAAATCCAAACAGCATAGCCAGTGGAATCACCGACGCGACGATGACTCCCGCCCTCACGTTTCCGAGGAAAATGATGAGCACGAGGAACACGATTATCGCGCCCTCGATAAGGTTGTAAATCACTGTGGATATGTTGCGGTTGACGAGTTCCGAGCGATTGAGATAAGGCTCGATGGTGATACCCTCGGGCAGCATTTTCTGCACCCTCGCCACACGCTCCTCCAGTGTCTTCGTCACCACATTGGCATTGGCACCCTTGAGCATCATCGCTATACCTCCCACACATTCGCCATCACCATCCATGGTCATTGCTCCAAAACGTTTGGGAGCGCCAAAATCCACCTTTCCGATGTCACTGATATGCACCGGCATACCTCCACGGTTGGCTACCACAATCTTCTCGATGTCCTTTTTCTTGCTTATCATACCCTCCGAGCGGATATAGTAAGCCTTGCCCACCTTCTCGATATAGCTGCCGCCAGTGTTCTGGTTGTTCTTCGACAAAGCCTCGAACACGTCGCCAATAGTAATCTGCAATGCGGCAAGGGCGTCGGGGTCGATTGCCACCTCATACTGTTTGAGATAGCCACCGAAACTGTTGATTTCCACGATTCCCGGTATTCCCGACAACTGTCGCTTCACAATCCAGTCCTGTATCGTGCGAAGCTCCATGGCGTCATAATCCTTGCGATGCTTCTCGTCCACCTTGAGCACATACTGATAGATTTCCCCCAGTCCCGTCGTGATAGGCATCATCTCGGGAGTGCCCAGTTCCTGGGGAATTTCACCCGCCACCACCTGTATCTGTTCGTTGATGAGCTGACGCGCCTCGAGCGTGGGCACACTCTCCTTGAACACCACCGTGACGAGCGACAATCCGAATCTCGACACCGAGCGAATCTCGGTGACATTCATGATATTGCTCATCGCTATTTCCACCGGCATGGTGATGAGCTGCTCCACCTCCTGTGGGGCCAACGTGGGCGACACGGTTACGATCTGCACCTGATTGTTCGTTATATCAGGCACTGCATCTACGGGTAGCGTCAGCATCGACCATACACCGGCGATAAGCAGAAACAAAGACGTCAGAGCGACAAACAGTTTCTTTCGGATAGAAAACCTAACAATAGCCTTAAACATATCTCCAATTTTTGCTTTTGTTTCAGAATTTACTCGCAAAGGTAGTGAAAATAATCCAAAAGCCGTATCATTTCACCAATAAAAGTTGCGATATGGTCGATATTTTAACATATAATACACTTTAATTTCCACTAACAACAGGCATTATCGTATGAAAAACCACAATAACAATTATCTTTTCATATGAAATCATGAACATAACAAAACAAACAACGAAAAGTGATTTTCAATGTCAGTTACGGGTTACGAGTTACGCTTATTGAAGTAAGAAAGATTTTTTTGAAATATTTCTTGTGAAGATGGCAATAGTTTAGAGATAATTTTGTATCTTTGCACCCAAAACAAGTTATTATGATGCTTAATCTGATAATTGAGAATACAGACCGTTTCATGAATGCAGTACCAAAGGCGAAACGGAAAAAGTATGGTCAGTTCTTTACGAATGTGACCACGGCTCAATATATGGCATCTCTTTTTGTTTTTGACACTACGAAACCCCTAATAAGTTTATTGGATGCCGGAGCTGGAACTGGAATACTGTCAGCTGCTGTAGTCCAAAAGCTTATTGATGATGGCTATAAAGGTCATATACATATCACCTGTTATGAGACTGACACCCTCGTACTTTCTCTATTGGAAGAGAACCTGAACATCATTAAGAATAATGCAAATGTTTCGTTTACTGTAAAAAACGAGAATTATATAACGTCTCAATCTTTTGGAGTCAATACATTTTTCAAAGATGATGAGAATATTTATGACTATGTCATTGGCAATCCTCCTTATTTGAAAATACCCAAAGATGCTGTAGAGGCAAAGTCAATGCCAGAGATTTGCTATGGTGCGCCAAATCTGTATTTTCTGTTTTGGGCAATGGGTATATTCAATCTCAAAGAAGGCCATGAACTTGTTTACATTGTTCCAAGGTCATGGACTTCCGGTGCATACTTCCAAAAATTCAGAGAATACCTCTTTAACAACTGTGTCATTACAGACATTCATTTGTTTGAAAGTCGTGACAAGGTGTTTGACGGGGAGTCCGTCCTACAGGAAACCATCATCGTTAAAGTAAAGAAGACCAAGCAACATCCTGCAACGATTCGCATAACAACATCTTCGACATCAGATTTCTCGGATGTGAAGAATTTTACCACATCGTATGATACAGTAGTTGCCAAGAATCAATATGTATATTTAGTCACTAATAAGGACGATGCAGATGTACTGCAAAAGATTAATCATTTTGAGAAGACTCTTCCCGAAATAAATCTGAAAATGCAGACTGGCATTATCGTGGATTTCAGGACTCGTGAGGTATTGCGAAACAAACTTGAAGAAGGGGCATATCCTCTGCTGTATTCCCAACATATCAAAGGTGGCAGAGTTGTTTGGCCACAGGGTAAAGAAGGAGAAGTCATCAAAACAGAAAAAGAAAGTTATTTACAGAAAAACAGTGATTTCTTGTTGGTGAAGCGTTTCACTTCCAAAGAGGAAGAACGAAGGCTGCAATGCGGCATATACCTCAAACAGAGATACTCTCAGTTTGAATATATTAGCACCCAAAACAAGGTTAACTTCATTAAATGTGATTCTCCTTGTATCACATACGGTCTGTATGTATTGTTGAACTCTACACTATATGACAGCTACTATAGAATACTTAATGGTTCGACCCAGGTAAACTCTACAGAAATCAATCAGATGCCAATTCCCGAACGAAGTGTAATCGAGGAAATGGGCAGGGAATTGATGCACAAAGAGCTATCTGTAGTAAATTGCAACAAAATATTAAGCAAATGGATAAGTTAGAATTAGCAAAACAACTGTTAGCACAGATAAAAATGCCTACTAAGCAGCAAAGCACTATTTGTTGCCTCACCTTGTTGGCTATGGCTAAACTACGCAAGCGAACTCCTTGTACCAAGGCTACTAATGAATGGATGAGGATTCATGATATTAATATATTCATCCGTGAAAATTATGATGTTGGCTATGCAGAAAACTCAAGAGAAACAATACGCAAACAGGCATTGCATCCATTTAGGATAGCATCTCTGATAGAAGATAATGGAATGGCGACAAACAGTCCAAAATATTGCTATCGTATTACGGATGAATTTCTGTCTGTCATAAAGGATATGGGAAAAAAGAAAAATGAATCATTAATTCATTTTATGTCCATTCATGAGAACTTGACAGAAATATATGCATCAAAAAAGAAGATGTTGAAAATGCCTGTTAGGATCAATAATAAAGACTTTACGTTTAGCCCAGGTAAGCATAACCAATTACAGAAAGCTATC
>CALZMK010000184.1 GCA_945788545.1 uncultured Prevotella sp. | reverse complement strand
TGGACATTTCATTCCTCATTCCTCATTCCTCATTCCTCATTCCTAATTCCTAATTGTTCCCCTCAAGGTCCTCAATCGTGGCTTTCAGAGCGTCGATTTCCATCTGATACATCTCCTGAATGCCCTGTACATCGGGTTCTTTCTTCCATTTCGTCTTACCGATATTCAGTGTCAGTCCCACCTCGAGATTGAGGGAGTGGTCGTGACGTGTCTTACCCGTCACCTCGGAGATATTGCCATAACGCTCACTGCCGCGGTAGTTGAGGTCGATGTTAAGGTCGATACGCTTGGAGAGGCGAAACTTATTTATTATGCCCGCACTCACACCGAGCAACGACGGAGTGCCAAGCGACATACCACCTCCTACATAAGGCACAAAGTGATATACCCTCTTGGCATTATATCCGCAGAGGATTGTACTGAGGTTGAACATCACCTGCTCCTCAACAGCCTTTGCCGTGAAGGCATTAAACTTTGTTCTCACTCCGATGGAGGGCGAGAACCACTTGCCGAGTGACATCGACATGCCTACCTTGTCAAACTTGGGCATGGTGGCAGATGCCTCAACAAACCAGTTTTTCCAAAAACCGTTGGTGACAACGGTGTATTTCTTTCCTGCCAATGCCGACATTCCGTCATCAAGTGTCATGTCGTCCTGGGCATGAGCTCCGGCAGTCATCGCTGCCATTGCCAATATCATAAAAAACTTTTTCATTCCTAATCCCTAATTCCTAATCCCTAATTCCTAATTCAATAATTGCTCAATGTCCCTTTGTGGCAGAATGCAAAGTATTGCCTTGCCATCGGGGGTATAGTTCACATTTGAGGATGCAAAGAGGTCGTTGACGAGAGTCTCCATCTCGTCGTTGCCAAGCACCTCACCATAGGTCACAGCCGAACGTCGCGCCATCCCCAATGCCAGTGTACTGTGAATGTCCGTTGCCGACGTGCAACCCTTCTCGGTTGCATCAGCCACAATCTCCTGTAGCAGAGACACACTGTTGATGCCCTCCAATCCTGCCGGAACACCATTAACCGAAAAACTATTGCCGCCAAGATCGGTGAGGTCGAATCCCACCTTCTGCAGATAGGGCAGCAACTTCACCACCATCACCTTGGCCGACGGGGCAAACTGCACCACCTCGGGGAAAAGCACCTTCTGAGTGCGCGACACCTCCTGCTCCATCTGATGCATAAAGCGCTCATAGCGTATGCGTATGTCGGCACGGTTTTGATCGATAATCATTAGTCCCGACTTCACTGCCGTCATCACATACTTGCCCTTATACTGATAATGGCTTGGCGAACGCTCCTCGATAGTGTTACCTATCTTCGACTGCACCACCCCACCCTCTTCGGGCGCACTGCATAATCCGCTTGACTCAAAGAGGTCGGCAGATGGCTCCTGCTCCACCTGTGAGAACGACTCCCCTGAATGCAGACCCTTATACAGTTCCTCCCATTGGTCAATCACCTTGTCCTTATGTGCCGACGACGTCGTTTCAAAGGGGTTGTAAGATGGATTGTATTGAGGCTTGGGTGGAGCGATATTCAACGAGGGGTCGTAGAGAGGAATCTCGGGTTGACCCTCCGTGTCGAAATCTATCGACGGTATCTCGCAGAACTTACCGATACTGTCGTTGACAGATGCGGTGAGAATCTGCCATATTGCCTGTTCGTTCTCGAATTTTATCTCTGTCTTGGTGGGATGAATATTCACGTCTATATCACCCGCGGGAACGGTGAAATAGATAAAGTATGGCACCTGCATACCCGCAGGTATCATGCGCTCATAGGTATTCATCACCGACTTATGGAAATACGGGTGTTTCATGTATCTGCCATTGACGAAGAAATACTGCTGCACGCCCTTCTTCTTTGCCGATTCCGGTTTGCCGACAAATCCCGTTATGCTGCACATGGATGTCTCCACTTCAACGGGCAGCAAGTCGTGGTTGAGTCGCTTACCAAACACATCCACGATGCGCTGTCGCAACGTACCAGCATGAAGGTTCATCACCTCAAGTCCGTTGCTGTGCATGGTGAATGATATCTCGGGATATACGAGTGCAATGCGCTCAAAGGCAGTCATAATATTATTGAGTTCAGTGGAGTTGCTCTTAAGGAATTTCCTTCGCGCCGGCACATTATAGAACAGGTTCTCTATCTTGAAATTACTGCCTACGGGGCATGCCACGGGTTCTTGCCCCGTCACCCTCGTACCTTCGATGGTGAGCAGCGTACCGACCTCTCGGTCAGCCATTCTTGTGCGCAGTTCCACCTGAGCAACAGCCGCAATGGAGGCAAGTGCTTCGCCACGGAATCCCATGGTGTGGAGGTCGAAGAGGTCGGCAGCCTGCCTAATCTTCGACGTGGCATGGCGTTCGAATGCCAGTCGGGCGTCGGTGTCCGACATTCCCTTTCCGTCGTCGATCACCTGTATCATCGTGCGTCCGGCATCCACCACCAGCACATTGATGGTCTTGGCTCCCGCGTCAACAGCGTTTTCCACGAGTTCCTTGATCACCGACGCGGGACGTTGTATCACCTCTCCCGCCGCAATCTGGTTGGCCACTGAATCTGGCAGCAACTGTATTATGTCGCTCATAAAAAAAGAACTTTAATTCTTTAATCTTTTAATTATTTAATTTCGCGAAGCGATTTAATTCTTCAGCTCCCTCTTCGGCGCCTGTCGTTTTTTCTCCTCTTTGAGTTCGGTGCCCTCCTTCTTTCCGCGCCAATTAAAGATGTCCTGCTTGTTGAGCGGACGCACATAGTCAAACCATGCATAAGTGGGCAGGAAATACTTGTCGGGCGGCACCTGGGTCATAGGATAGAGCACGCCCTCTGCCTTTGGCATCCAGATGCGCTTCATCTTCTGGTTTTCCAGGAACATTCGCATATCGCTCGTCTCGGTATAGTTAAGACCGATGAGCGTACTGTCCTTATCGTCGATGGGATAATACACTATCAGAACGTTGTCCTTGGCACGGCTCTGCTTGATCTCACCATTCTCGAAATAAGCAAACATCTCCTTCGACGAGCACTGGTTGAAGTGGATTGAGTCGGAGAGCTGCTGCACCGACAGTGCCTGTCCGATGACATGGGCACGGTTAATCGTGGAGTCCTTCATATACACGTTGATAACCTCGCCGAGCAACTGTTGGCTTTGGTTCCACACTATCGGGTCCTTATACATCGACATGCACGAGTCGAGGGAGTTATACACAAGCGAGTCGCACACAGCCTGCACGTCAACCCTATATGCCCTCACCTTGTTATAAGCATGAATCTTGCGATACACCGAGTCGGTGTTGATATTGAATGTGAATATCTTAAACGTGTCGGCATGCATGAAGAGCGTGTCCTTCTGCGAGTAGTCGATAGCCACCGCCTTTTTGGTTGCCATAGCATATCCCTTCTCGTCGTCATAGTAGCAATAGTCGCCCGTGAACATGTTCTTGTTGACAGAGTCGGTATATATCACGTTGTTGAATGCCTCGCTCACTCCCGTCTTACTGTCGTAATAGACACTGTCGCCCACCATCGTCTTTCCCTCGTCCTTCAATACCGAGCGTCCGAAGAGTTCCGACTTCTCCGTTTGGGTATTGTAGTATCCGTCTTCGGTGTATATTTTACTTGTCTTGGACGTGATATTCGACGGACCGACGACATGTGCCATATGGGTGTCGGTATTATAATATAAGGTGTCGGACATCAGGAAGAACTTCTTGTTCTTCAGTCGCACGTCGTAGTTGAATAATGCCTGATGGGTGTCAGTGTGATATTCTCCCCAGTCGGAGGTAAGCGTACTGGTGTTATCCACCAACTTACCGCCTTCAAAGAAATATCCCACGTTATACATACGGTCGTAGTTGAGACTGTCGGTGTATAGCGTAGATTTGCGATGCTTGAGCACCACATTGTATCGTGCTATCGCCATCTCGTCATTACCGTCATAGAAGGCATAGTCGCTGAATAGCGAGAGCGTATCGCCCTGGTACATCTTCACATGCCCGAATGCCTCAAATGAGTTGCTTGCCTCGAAGAAATGAGCACTGTCGCAATAGAGGCGCGCCCCATTGTGGGTGAAGTGCACCTTACCATTGAGAATCTGCGCGTCGGGCATCTTCATCTCGTCGTAGTGGAGCACGTCGGCATGCACGAGATACACCCTTTGTGCATCCTGTCGTCTCTCCGTGCGTGCCCTCTGTCTGCCCTTCGCTTTCTTGCCACGACGATTAGAAGACTGAGCCAACAGGCTCAGTCCGAAGAGACATAGCACAGCAAACAGCGCCACCCTATATCCGTTTATCTTATGATAATTACCCTTCAAGAACTTTAATATTTTAATTCTTTAATTCTTTAATCTCGCTTTGCGACTTCATCGCAAAGCGACTACCTCACCCATCCTTGATACTCAAACTTGCAGTCCCTGTATCGTTCGTTGATTCTCACGTATGTTGCCTTGATCTTGTCGCACACCCACTGATGGAGCTTTTCTCCCCTGCGCTTGTTTTCCACGACACCCTTCATCACCTGGAAATCCTCGGTGATAGTAGCCTTGTGACCCTCAACGCGGTTTTTCAGTTTGGCGATGGCACACACCGTCTTTCCACGTTTGTTAATCATC
>CALZMK010000183.1 GCA_945788545.1 uncultured Prevotella sp. | reverse complement strand
AGTCAGTCGCCATATCTGATAGCCCTTACCGTCTCCATTGGTCTGATAGTATCTTTTTGTCGAGAATTTACCAAAAAGTCCAATGCCAAGATTGTATGACGGTGATATATTGTGGTTCCATGTGGCAAAGATGTTACCCTTATGGTGTGCCATACCGTCAATTACCACATTAATCATCTTGTCGTGGGTGGTATCGAAAATGTTGGCATCGGTGTCAAGATAACTGTATCCTGCTCCCAAGGACAGATTGTCGGTGGTGTATCTCAATGTCACATCGGCTCCAAAGGTCTTCGCATTGTCCATATTCATATATCTACGCACCTTACTCAACATCTCGCCATATTGCTCACGATATACGTCGGGAGCTTCTGAATTAGGGATGGTTACGAGAGTTATCATGTCGCCCAACTTGTTGTAATACCCCGTTGCGGATATATTGAAATGACCTATGGTATATTCTGCATTGATCGAGAAATAGTTGGATGTCTGAGGTTTGAGGTAGGGATTGCCGAGAAAGAGGATCATGCCGTTCATATCGCGGGCATATTGGTAGTTGAGCTCCTTCAATGTAGGTGTCTTGAAACCTTGGCTCCACGATGCCCTTATACGTAAGTCTCTTACCTTAAGCATTGCCGAGAGTTTAGGAGTCAGTCGCCAACCGAAACTCTCGTTGCGGTTGAGGCGCAATCCTGCCGTTATATGCAACAATTTTATTAGTTGCAACTCATCCTGCAAATATATAGCCTCGGTATTGTCGCTTGCCGTCTGTCCCTTAATACTTGCCGGCGCTTCGAGATAATCGTATCTTGCCTCGAGTCCCGCACTGAGCTTATTGGTGTTGGTAAGGGCAAACACACCCTTCACATTAAGCATTGTGCGCTCCTGATTGCTCATCAGCAGTTTCTGACCTGCAAAATAGGGATAGTCGAGAATGAAATTTCCTTTTTCGTCAAATCCCTCGGCAAGGGTTGTTGATGTAAAGGCATGATAATAAGCGTGCTTGTTCCAACTGATATCCGCTGTAACAAGGTCGCCCCTGCCTGTAGTCCACTTCATTCCTGCCGTTGCTGACGCATTCTTGTATTTCAGGTCGTAGTTATACACATCATACTTTGGATACTTGCCACTCTCGCGGTATATACCTTTCTGATACCACGAACCTTCGGCATACAATTCCATAGCCTTAGTGGGATTCCAAGCAAGTCGCTCGGCTATCTGCCAGTTGGTAAACTCATTGGCTGTCTTACTCTTGGAGTCGGTGACGGGGGCAGCTGATGATGGTGTATATTCAGTGGCTGTGTTCTGCCAACCATCGTTGTGCTGCAATTGGAAATTGGTGTATGAACTTATCTTGCCCCATCTCAGTGCCACACCGTTATGCTGCCGCACGTCATTATGTGTGCCATATCTGGTTTTGTTCTCCACCATCAGTCCTTCGTCATGCTTTCGCGTTATGATGTTTATCACTCCTGCAATGGCGTCACTACCATAAAGTGCCGACGAGGCTCCCTTTACAATCTCTATTCGTTCGATATTGTTTGGGTCGATAAGTCCGAGGTCGTTCTCTCCTCCCACATCGCCATGTATCCTTTTCCCGTCGATGAGAATAAGGATATACGAATTTCCCAATCCGTTCATCTGCATTTGCGAACCCATGTCTCCCTGCTCGAAGTCAAACGACGACGACAGTTGCGACAGGATATCTTCAATAGAACGTCCTGCGAAATTCTTCAATGCCTGACGGCTGATAACCTCCGTCTGTACGGGCGCATCTTTCAGTAGGTGCTGCGTACCAGTACCTGTCACCACTACCTCCTGCAATTTCTCTTTGCTCTCGATAGTATGTTGCGCCAAAGCAAGCGGGCACGAACCGGCAAGAGCCAGTAAGCCCACAACAACTCTGTTATTCATACCAATAAAATAAAAAAAATGTTGATTCCGCCTACCCTTATTCCTGAGGGCGCGATGCCAAATCTTGGCGTATGCCGAGGTTATAGCATTTGAGGCAGGTCTTCTGGCTTTCCCCAGTCTGTCATACCTTCCCACACCATCGGTGCAGTGGCGTTATACTGACAGGCTTTATCTTCGGGGGATTACAGCTGCAGGAACAGCTCCGGTCTTTCACTCGGATTCCCTTACGTCGGACGGCATCTGCCGCCGATTGCCTTCATTTTCGGGTGCAAAGGTAGTATTTTATTTTGATACTACCAAATAAAAAGAATATTTTTTTCATTTCCCCAATATAAATGGGTGTAGCTTGCCATGACATTGCCTTGCCTTATCACTGGCGAGTCAACGATATTTCCACGGGCATCATATACAAGAGCTGCCGAATGGGGTTTGGGTTCGACAAACTGGGTATAATGAAACTCATGCCCCCGCCATTCCTTGCCGTCCATCACTACACGTCGATAACCCAATGACAGTTTGCGATCCGCCTTTTTAGCTGTTATTTTATATGGTAACACTCCGCACATCTCCGCTTCGCCATCATCCGAAAGGATACTCTCGCAAAGGTACATCATACCACCACATTCAGCTATGATACGTCCTCCCCGTTCTGCATATTCCCTAATAGACCGTCTGCATCTTTCCGCACTTTGCAGGCTATCCAGATGTTTTTCGGGATAGCCTCCAGGAAGATACAGCAATGTCGTGTCCTGTGGTATCTCCATATTTTGCTCGGGGTCGAAATATTCCACGGAACCCATACTCTTTAATATGTCAATATGCTCTTGATATAAAAAAGAGAATGACTCCGCATTACGTGCAACAAGAATCTTTTCACTGCCAACATGCTCTTCAATATCATCTATAGCCATATCCACACTTTCACATCTCTTGATGAGCCTCCTCCAATCCACATTATCTTCCACCATATCGGCCAATACTGATACATCTACCTTACTGCTGAAGTCCAGTCCAAGATATCTCTCACCATTAACAGCCTCATTACGCTTGGGAATAAAACCAAAACATTCCAATCCTACTTGTTCGCATGCTTCGTGAAGTAGTCGCTTGTGCTTTTCCGACCCTACCTTATTATATATAACACCTATAACATTCACTTTCTCACTAAAATGCTTGAATCCATAAAGCAGGGGGGCTATGGAAAAGCCCGTATGACTTGCATCCACAACAAGCACTATTGGCAAACCCAGTGTTGTTGCTATTTCTGCCGGACTACCCTTATGTCTTTCATATCCGTCATACATACCCATCATTCCCTCGACAACAGTGATGTCGGCATCTGCCGAATAATGACGATAAAGTTCTCTGACATGCTCACAAGTAGCCATGAACAGGTCAAGGTTTACTGATGGTCTGCCGCACACCAATCCGTGAAACATTGTGTCGATATAATCCGGACCGCACTTGAACGGCTGCACATTATACCCATTCCTTGCCAACAATGCCATCAGTCCGACAGCTAATGTTGTCTTGCCGGCTCCAGATGTGGGAGCCGCTATCATAAATCCTTTTTTCATATCAAGCGAATCAATGTTTTTGCAAAGATACATCTTTTCCTCGTAATCCGAAAGAAATTCAAATTCTTTAACTCATTCGAATGATTTTAGCAGAAACTTGTCGCTTTTGTGCGTGTTATTAAAATAAAAATTGTAACTTTGCAGCCGAATGAAAAAGATTAGAAACATAATGTTTGTGGGAACGGGCAGCGATGTGGGGAAAAGCGTCATCGCTGCCGCGTTCTGTCGCATATTCAGGCAGGACGGATTTCATCCGGCTCCGTTCAAGGCTCAGAATATGGCCCTCAACTCGTATGCCACACCCGAAGGACTGGAAATAGGAAGGGCGCAAGCTGCTCAGGCTGAGGCGGCAATGATTCCATGTCATGTGGATATGAACCCCATACTGCTCAAACCGCAGTCGGACCACACGTCGCAGGTGGTGCTCAATGGTGTTGCAATAGGCAATAGAGATGCTTACAGCTACTTCCGCGGTGAGGGCAAGGACTGGCTCAGACGTGAGGCTTGTGAGGCTTTCGACCGACTGGCTGCACGCTTTTCGCCTATCGTCATGGAGGGAGCGGGAAGCATATCCGAACTAAACCTGCGCGACAGGGACATCGTGAATATGCCTATGGCGCGACATGCCGATGCCGACGTGATTCTTGTGGGCGACATCGACCGTGGTGGCGTATTCGCAAGTCTATACGGCAGTGTCATGCTCCAAACTCCCGAAGACCGCCAACGCATAAAGGGTATCATTATCAACAAGTTCCGAGGCGACCTGCGCCTGTTTGAGGACGGACGACGGATGATTGAGGAACTATGCCAAGTACCAGTACTCGGTGTGGTGCCCTATCTTGAGGACATCGGCGTGGAGGATGAGGACAGTGTGGTGCTCGATAAAAAACAAAGGTCTGCCAAGGATGATAAGGTGAATGTTGCTGTAGTCAAACTGAGACATCTGAGCAATTTCACCGACTTCAATGCCATTGAGCAAGACAATCGCCTCAACGTGTATTACACTACGGAGAAAGAGCAGTTGCTAAGAGCCGACATCATCATTCTTCCTGGATGCAAGGCTACTATCGACGACTTGCGCCATCTGAAAGAGGAAGGTGTGGCAGACACCATCCGCGAAGCCCACAGACAAGGAAAGACCATCTTCGGAATATGCGGCGGCTATCAGATGC
>CALZMK010000182.1 GCA_945788545.1 uncultured Prevotella sp. | reverse complement strand
CTCAACAAGGAGGAAGTGTATGTTGATATGAACGGAAATAAGTATAAGAACTATGGTTCCTATCTGCTTACATCGTTCTATAAGCATCCAGAATATTTCTCATCCTCATATAATTTCATACATAAGGTATGCCCAGGCTTCTATTTTGAGCATACTAATGGTATGGGAAATATGGGCGAAGTGGCTTTTGTTAATTTGGCTGTAGGATTCAAGGCTTTGAGAGGCGACTCTCTCAGTGCTGTTGAAATAACATTCCCTGGTACGGAGGAAGTGATGCAGACCACATTTATCGACAATGACAAGGATAGATTGAATGAATTGGCAAGCGACGAGTCATGCACATATGTCAAGAGTCCATCGGGCATATTTACCGAAATGACACTTCCTATCGATAGCATCAAGAGAGGTCATGAGAATGACACCATCAGTAGTGCAAAGGTGATAGTTCCAAGATATAACTATACCTCCGACGAGTCGATGTTTTCAGCACCTAATTATATCATGATGGTTCCTAAGGACAGTCTCTATTCATTCTTTGAGAACAAAAACGTGCCAGACAGCAAGATGTCGTATCTTGCTTCTTATAGTTCGAAAAACAACACCTATACGTTTAATAACATTTCCGACCTTGTTAACATGCTTTGGCAGAATAAGGTGAATGGATATGGTGGAAAGGATTGGAACAAGGTGGTATTGCTACCTGTGACGGTATCTACCAACTCATCCACATCAAGTTCGACGACAAGTGTTACAAACGTAACCAACGAGATGGGTCTCAAGAGCACTAAGCTTGTGCGTGGTACCAATTTCTTTGGTCGCGACGGAAAGGATGCCAATGGCAATCATGTAAAAGCCTCTCCTTTGAAGATAAGTGTTATCTATAACAAATTCCGCAAAGAATAATGGCAGATAATTTCTTAGAGAAACATCGCGAGGAATATGAGTTGCGAAAGGCAGCCTATCTACGCAAGAAGAAACACTTGCCCAAACTGAAGGCAAGACAAATAGAGCGCCCCGATGACGAGGCGCTCTAATTTTAAATTATAACTTATTGTATCTTGCGAATTTTAGTAATAACTGCTTGGTGCCGGAATTGCGGAACTGAACAGTGGCCTTGCAATTATCGCCAGTGCCTTCCACCTTAATCACTTTGCCAATGCCGAAACGCGTATGCTCTATCATGTCGCCTGGAACTAAGGGGGAGCCAGTGGGAGGCTGAGAGGCAGAAGACGGGGTAGGGCCGGGAATGGGAGATAATTTGCGGCCCGACAGCGAAACTGTCGAGAACGGTGGCTTAGGGGATTGTGTGTTTTGTAGATGAGGCTTTCTTTCTCCGTCTATTTGCAGATAACGGGAGTCGATGTCTCGAATGAAGCGAGAGGGAGTGTCAAATTCCATGCGTCCGTATCTAAATCTGTTTTGAGCACAGGTGAGATAGCAGTGCTTCTCAGCCCTGGTGATAGCAACATAAAGGAGACGGCGTTCCTCCTCCAAACCTCTAAGACTATCACTGCACATCGGTGAAGGGAAGATGTTCTCTTCCAGTCCAACCACAAAGACAGTCTTAAATTCCAGTCCCTTAGCAGCATGTATTGTCATAAGCACAACCTTTGGTTCGTCGGAATCACCATCGCTGTCAAGGTCGGTCATAAGTGAAACCTCTTGCAGGAAATCCGTCAACGACACATGATCGCCCATGTCTTCCTCTCTTCGACCCTCAACAAAATCAGATAGTCCAGAGAGAAATTCCTCTACGTTCTCCTGTCTTGCAATATCCTCAGGATCTTTTCCTGCAAAAATGTCCTTTGACATACCGCTTTCTTGGATGATATCACGTCCGAGAGTATATGCATCCTCATTAAAACTGCGCTGCATCCACCCCTGAAGCATTGAGCAGAAATTACGTAGTTTGGTATGAGTTGCCTTACTGATGTCGAGTCCACAAGCCTCTGAATTATTGAGTACTTTCCATATACTGATGCCTTTCTCTGTAGCCTTTTCTACCACTTTAGAGAGTGTGGTATTTCCAATACCCCTTGCGGGATAATTGATTATGCGCTTGATAGCTTCCTCGTCATCGGGATTTGCCACCACACGATAGTAGGCGATAACATCTTTTATCTCCTTGCGTTGATAAAAACTCAGTCCGCCGTATATCCTGTAAGGGATATTCTGCTTGCGCATATATTCCTCAAAACTGCGGCTTTGTGAATTGGTGCGATAGAGAATTGCAAAATCACTATATGGACAGGTCTCGCTTCGTCTGAGTCGTGATATTTCGTTGCAAACTATCATGGCCTCTTCCTTGTCACTATAAGCCATCTTGAGTTTAATCTTCTCTCCCTGTTCGTTTTCACTGAACACGTTTTTGGGTATCTGTCTCTGATTATGTCTTATCAGACTGTTAGCAGCATTCACAATAGCCTGTGTAGAACGATAGTTACGCTCGAGTTTGAAAAGACGTGCATTGTCGTATGTCTGTTGGAATCCCAGTATATTGTCGATATTGGCTCCGCGAAAACTGTATATGCTCTGAGCGTCATCACCAACGACACACACCATCTGTCGTTCTTTTGTAATCTGGTTGACAATGGCTTGCTGGGCAAAGTTGGTGTCCTGATACTCATCTACAAGAACATATTCAAATCTCTCGGCATATTTTCTCCTGACATCTTCGTTGTTTGCAAACAATAAGTGAATATTCATAAGCAGGTCGTCGAAATCCATGGCGTTGGCTTGACGACATCTGTCGCTGTATCGTGAGTAGATATCCTTTATGGCAGGCATTCGGTGTTGCATGTCGGTAGTAATTGCACTATTGGAATTTGCATACTTTGCGGCAGTCAACAGATGGTTCTTCGCCATACTTATTCGATCAGCCACGGCTACAGGCTTATACACCTTTTCGTCGAGATTCATTTCCTTGATGATAGTCTTGACGAGCGACCTGGAGTCGGTTTGGTCGTATATGGTGAAGTTGGAGTTATAACCAATATGACTTGCCTCTGCCCTAAGGATATGAGAGAATATAGAGTGGAATGTTCCCATATTGATATAGCGTGCCTGTGGGCCTACGATGGTCTCGATACGCTGTTTCATCTCCTTTGCCGCCTTGTTGGTGAATGTGAGGGCAAGGATGTTCCATGGCTTTAGGCCTTTCTCACCGATGAGGTAGGCAATTTTGTAGGTAAGCACTCTGGTTTTTCCCGAACCGGCACCGGCAATAACGAGTTGCGCGCCGTCGCAATATTCCACGGCAGCGCGTTGACTCTCATTCAATTCATTCAATAAATTATTATCCATTACCTCATCAAAATAATCTTCAATCTTCAATTTTCAATCTTCAATTTTCCCTCTAATTGTTCTGCAATGGCCTTCATGCCCTTGATACTGGGATGACCATTTATCTTATCGATGTCACGCAATTCGATACAAGGAATGCTGTAATGCTTGCAGATAGTCTTAACAGAAGTATTGATTTCCTCCGACAGTTCGGTGTTGAGTATGAAATACACCTCAACATTGGGATAATGTTTCTTCAATCCATCGAGCATACAAGCCATAGCCGGCCGAAAGGTGTATAGATCCTTGTTTGTCCATTCTCCATACTTATATTCACCAATTGGCGAATGAGCCCAACAATCATTTGTGGCGCCGAAGACGAGAATGATGTCTGGGCAACCAAGATATTTCAGTCGGTTGACAAATGATCGATTGGAGTAGTCCTCACGGTTGTAGCCAGTGAAGCACACCGTAGAACCAGAAAACGAGTTATTCTTGTCAAGACGCCATCCTTTCTTTGTTATCAGCTGGTGCCACCATGTCTGCTCTACAGTTGTCACGTCGGTATTCTCATGCTTGCCGTTGAAATACCAAACAGCGTTGGAGTCGCAAGAGAGATAATTTTCGAATGTACTGTAGGAATCACCAAGAATCGACACTGCCGGTCGATATTCACGCGAAGACTGTGCCCAGGTAATGGACACAGTCATCACTGATATTGCGAAAATAATTAGTCTTTTCACAGAACTTTATCTTTTAATTTTTTAATCTTTTAATTTTTTAATCCCAGATTAGAACCTATATCCCAGTGTAAGCATTAGCTGATGACGCTTGTTGCTCACCTTGCAGACATCAAAGTTATTGTTTGTTAGACTTTCGCTGTTGATATTATCAGCACAATCGTAGAATGGTGAGAAATTACCATTAGTGGTTGAATACTGATATGCGAGATCGATGCTAAACTTATCAATATTGTACCCCAAACCGGCAGTGATTCTATATGTGTCCTCCCAGTTGGTGAAGTCAGACTGTGACTGATAGAATACGCCGTAGGAGTCGAGAGTTCCGTCCTTAACGCCCAATTTGTCATACATTGGAGCCACATAGTTGAAACCGAGGCGTACAGCGAGTGATGGGTCGGGTTTGAATTCTAATCCGGCTTTTATTGTAGAAACACCCTTGAGTGTGTTCTTTGTATGCTGATTGGTGGCATACTCACTATAACTTTCCTCATTGCCGTAGTAATCATAACCATCAATCACACGAGTATCGGCTGTTGAATAGTCGGCATATTCATAAGACAAACCGAGAGCAAGGTTATTCCCCACAGTATGTCCAAGACTTGCGCCGAATTTCCATGGAGTGTAAAGTTTGAATTCGTATGACTCTCCAAT